>CANNRV010000018.1 GCA_947508145.1 Comamonadaceae bacterium | reverse complement strand
GTTTGGGCGGCAAACTCGCTTACCTCGCAGCCTGCCGCACCGATGCGTCTGTCAGCGTCTCTTATTACGGCGTCGGCATAGACAAAGCCTTGAATGAAGCCGGTCAGATCAAAAACAAACTGGTGTTGCACATCGCAGAGAAAGACCAGTTTTGTCCGCCCGAAGCGCAAGCCGCCATCACCAGTGCGTTGGCGAATCACCCGCATGTGGAAACCTATGTCTACCCCGGTGTGGACCATGCGTTTGCCCGCACAGGCGGCGACCATTTCGACAAACCGGCAGCCTTGATGGCGCACCAGCGCAGCATGGCCGCGTTCAAAGCGGCTATCGGCCCGAACTACAACCTCTCCGCCTTGTGGGACAAACATTGCGAATACGAATTCGCTACCCGCGATGTGGCTGCCACCATGTCGACCATGGTGGATGAGCCTTATGTCAACCACATTCCCACCATGACCGGTGGTGTGGGCCACACACTGTTGGCGCATTTCTACCAAAACCATTTCGTCAACAGCAACCCGCCTGACACCAGTTTGATTCCGATTTCGCGCACCGTGGGTGCCACCCAAATCGTCGATGAAATGCTGTTTTGCTTCACCCACACCTGCGAAGTGCCGTGGATGCTGCCCGGCATTGCACCCACTGGCAAACGCGTGGAAATTCCCTTGATCGCGATTGTGAAATTCCGTGGCGACAAGCTCTACCACGAGCATATTTACTGGGACCAGGCCAGCGTGTTGGTGCAAATTGGCAAGTTAGACCCCAAAGGTCTGCCAGTCGCAGGTGTGGAAACTGCGCACAAATTGCTGGATGAAACCTTGCCCTCAAACGCATTGATGGGCGCTTCGTGGAAACCGCCTCACTGACATCGTATTGACATGCGCTGACCACTGCCTATCGGTGGTCAGCGAAATGCAAATTGTTTTTTGTCGAATAAGCGCACACAAGCATCAACAGCTTGCGTGTCAAACAAACTGCCGCGCCCGGCTTTGATTTCAACCAAGGCCTTAGGCAGACCGAGCACAAACCGGTAAGGCCGGTTCATAGACATGGCTTCCACCACATCTGAAACAGCAATGATGCGCGCTCCCATCAATATGGCTTCTCCCTTCAAACCATTGGGGTAACCGCTGCCGTCCATGCGTTCATGGTGCTGTAACACCATGTCAGCAATCGGCCAGGGGAATTTGATGTTTTTCAATATGTCGTAACCGGATTGCACATGGGTTTGAATCAGCATGTATTCGATGTCTGACAGCTTGCCGGACTTGACCAGAAATTGCACCGGAATCGCAATCTTTCCAATATCGTGGATCGAAGCCGCCAGTTCTATGCCGTGTCTTTCATCCTCCCCTATGTTCAATTCGGTGGCTATGGCCAATGACAGTTGTGCCACACGTTTCATATGACCGGCGGTGTATTCGTCGCGGGTTTCCACCGCGCTGGCAATCGCGTTGATCGAATCCTCCAAACTGTCTTGAAGTTGCTTAGAGGCATTTAAATTCAACTGTGCCAATTTCTTCGCTTCAAGCATGGCATCTATGGTGTGTTGTTCAAGCATATCGGTGGCCAACACATAAGCCATCACTTGGGCTTGGTCATGCAGCTTGACTTTGGACACAGAAAAATACACAGGCAAGCTGTTTCCTGTTGCCGTCACCAGATTCAATTCGTGATGGAATGTCGTGAGTGTCGGCTTGCTCAACAGACCGCTCAACAGCGACTGGCCTTCAACGTTTAGCCATTGCTGAATACGCGAGCCCAGCACACGGCTTATGGGGGTTTCAAGCATGTTTGCAAACCGCTGGTTGGCAAACACGATCACCCCGTCCAGCCCGATGACGATGGCCCCCTCACTCATTTGCTCAATCAAAATCCGGTAGGGGTGGTCAGCCCCCACCAAGGTGAACACTTTGTCGCCACTCTGCGCTTTGACCACCAATGCGTCTACGCTGCCGTCACGAATCGCTTCTATGGTTTGGTGTGCTTGCAGCAATTCTTCACGCAACTGCTGAATGATTTTGCTTTGGTCACGGCTTGAAACTGGCTTGGTTTGTTTCATGCCATGGGTTTCAAATCTAAACCAATCAGCACCTTGTCGGTGTCAGACAAATCACCAATGATGCGTCTGAGCGGTGGCGGCAGTTCTTTGATCAGCGTGGGTATGGCAATGATTTGGTGACCTGCAGCCAGCTGTGGCTGTTGGTACAGGTCAATCACTTCCAGCACATAGCGACCGTCTAATTTTTCAGCGCATATTTTTTGGATATTGGCAATCGCCGCCATGGACCTGGGCGTGGTGCCCGCCACATACAAACGCAGCAAATACTTGCCGGGCTGCGATGCCTTGTCATCCTTCTTGGGAAGTCGCAAATCCATAGTATGGGAAGTGGTCATGGTTTGCGATGCTGTATCAAACAGGTTTGGATACTGCTGGCTCTAGAAGTTTGAGTTCGTTTTCAATCGTTTGTATTTGGGCGTGCAGCACATTGATTTTGATGTCCCGGGTGATGCGTGCATGCTCGGCAATGTCTTTCAGTTCAATGGCTTGTGCATCCCGTTTGGCGCTGCCAGCCACTCTGGCGTCTCCCACCAACACGCCATCTGGCCCTGTGAACACGTCCAGAATGGCAATACCGTGATCGTTGATGACAAATTCACGCACTTTGTTGGAATGCGACATGCCACGGGATTTGCGTATGAACAATGCCCGGGTTCTTTCGCCGTTGGCTTCTATGTCCCGCAGCAACAGCCAGGAATCCATCAATGAAGAAATTGCATTGGCAGCACTGTCAAAGGCTTCTGTGCTGACCGCCAGACTGCCCATCATGACGGTAATGCCTTTGAATTTCATGAAGTCAATCAGCTTGACCAGCATGCGCTTCAAGTCGTCGTTGGATGCAATATTCAAAAAACTGGTGATCGGGTCAATGATGACGACTTTGGCATCAAAGGATTGGATGATTTTTTGCATGTTCAGCAAGTGCATGTCCAAGCCATATTGCGATGCGCGGGTGGATTCAATATGCAGCACACCGCTATCTACAAAGGCTTGCAAATCCAGACCCACCGAGCGCATATTGCGGGTGATTTGCGCAGGTGACTCTTCAAATGAAAAATACACGGTGTGTTCATGGCGTGTGCACGCACTGTGAGCAAACGCGGCCATGAACGTGGATTTGCCCGTGCCGGAGGTGCCGGAGATCAAAATGCAACTGCCCCTAAATACCCCTTTGTGGTCAAACATCACATCCAGGTCGGCCACGCCGGTGGTGATTCTTTCTTCTGAACCGCAAAAGTCCAGTCTGCCTGCGGTGATGGGAATCAGCGAAAAACCGTCACGGTCAATCACAAACGGGTATTCATTCGAGCCGTGGAAAGAACCCCGGTACTTCACAATCCGCAGGCCACGGGATGCCAAGCGGTTCTCCATATTGATGGTCAAGTTGATGACGCAGTCAGACACATACTCTTCCAAGCCTTCGCGCGTGAATGTGCTTGAACCACTTTCCGCCGTCACAATGGCAGTCACACCTTTGTCTTTCAGCCATTGAAAAAGACGGTGCAATTCAGAGCGCAACAAGGCCGGGTTGGGCAAACTGCTGAACAAGGTTTCCACCGTGTCCAAGACCACGCGTTTGGCATTGACGGCATGGATAGCAGCCTCCAAGCGTATAAACAAGGCGTCCAGGTTGTATGCACCGGCTTCGATGATTTCTTCGGTGTTGACGGTCACATGGTCAATCACCAGTTGTTTGGCTTGCACCAAGGCATTCAAGTCAAAGCCCAGCGAATGCATATTGCTGGACAAATCGCTGGCAGTTTCTTCAAACGCCATGAATACACCCGGTTCATTGAACTGGGTGGCACCCCGGTACAAAAATTCCATGGCCAACATGGTTTTGCCTGTGCCTGTGCCGCCGCACACCAAGGTACAGCGGCCTGTAGGCAAGCCGCCGCCGGAGATGTCATCCAAACCCTTGATGCCCGTGATTGATTTTTGAAGCTCAATTCTGTGGGACGTGAGCGCAAGTGCAGAAGTGGCTGGTGGTTGCGAGCTGGTAGTCATCAGGTATGGACTGGGTTCAGTGAATGAAAGAAAGTGTTTGCCATGCTTAAGCCTGGTTGCCTGTCAAGCGAAGCAATGCGGCTTCATTCAGTATCTGCACATGGCGCAGCTTCACCGCAATCAAACCGTTGCTGATGAGTTTGGCCAGCGACCTCGATACTGTTTCTTTGGTCAAACCCAAATAATCTGCCATGTCAATGCGCGACATTCTGAGCAACAACTCATGTCTGGAGAAGCCCCGTATACGGAATTGATGGCTTTGCAGCTGTATGAAACTGGCCACCCGTTCAAGTGATGCTTTTTTGTTCAAGAACTGGTAGGCAGAATTGCCCCTGATGAATTCGTGAGTCAGCCGCTGAAAAAAATGTCTTTGGAACTGCGGCGATTGTCTTGAGAGTTGTTCAATTTCTTCATAAGGAATGACGCACACCTCCGAGTCTTCCAGCGCCACCGCATCTGACAAATAGCGGTTGTGTGAAAAGCCATCCAAACCCAGGCTGTTGCCTTGCATGTGAAAGCCGAGGATGTTCACTTCACCACTCTCTGATTCGTTGGTGGTTTTAAAAAATCCGGTTCGGATATTGAACACGGCGTGAAAGTTCGTGCCCACCTTGAACAGCCTGCTGCCTTTTTTGATTTTTCTTCTCAGCTGAACCATATTAGAAGCTGCCGCCACGTCAGATTCAGACGCATTCGCAGGCATGCAAAAATCTTTCACTTGGCAGTCTTGACAAGTGACTGTGTGAGTGAGTTGTTTACGATCTTGTAATTGGATAGTCATGGTGCATGACCTCAGTGTTGTTAATAAACTTTGATCTATAACTTATTTTTATTGTTATTGGTGATTTTTTCTGTGCGATAGCGCACAGAAATTCAATCGCAAATATTTATACTGACACTCATCACACAGCGCGATTTCCATTGCCTCGGCTGTTCAGTGTCATCAATGTAGTGGCTGTATTTTTCAAGGCTCGCCGTGTCAGTTTTCCCTAATGAATTGATTGCTCAGTTTTCCATGCCGGACCAGGATGCATTGGTCAAGAGCGCACGTTTCATAGAGTTAAAGCCAGGCGATGTACTGTTGCCTAAACACGCTGACCAACCCTTGGTGTATTTTTTAACCAGTGGCTCGGTGGCTTTGTTCGTCACTTACAAACAAGGCCAGAGCAACGCAGGCTTGGCGGTAGGACTGGTGGGCAATGAAGCCGCCTTGGGTTTGCAGGCAGCGCTTGGTATGGGTGTGGGCAACTTGACATTGATTGTTCAGTCGCATGGTTATGCTTATATGTTGGAAGCCGAACAATTGCGACTATTGGTTAAGCGACATCCTTACTGGCTGATGATTTTTACCAAATCGCTGTGGACGATTTACCAAGAGATCGCCAGATTAGCCGCTTTTTCCCATGTGATGGATGTGCGCAAGCGTTTGGCCGATTGGTTGCTGATCAGCCAGCGCAAATGCGGAACACAGCCTTTGTTCATGACACACGAGCACATTGCCAACATGCTGGGTGTCAGACGCGCCAGCATCACCATCGCCGCCAGAGAAATGAAGCTGAAGGGGTGGCTGGATTACAGCCGGGGCCATATCGTGATTCAAAACCTTGAAGCACTCCATACCCTGGCTGCGGCCTGAGGCTTTTCAAGGCTTGGCAGGTTTCACCACAGCAGGCGTTGGCTTTTGCACTTGCAGCATCAATGCCTCAATTTTTTGGTTCAATAGCAGCACATGGGCTTGGCTAATCACCGCTGCCGCACTGCTTCGGTACATGTCAAATACCGCTATGGTCACTGCCAAAAGCGAAATGATGACACCTGCTGCTGTCCACATAGGCAGGTTTTTTGGTTCAATGATGTTTTGGTTGTGCATGTGAGTTCCTTGTCAGTCGTTGGTTGAAAAATCATGAGGCAGTCATTTGGGGCATCAAAATTTGCAGAATATTGATGACAGCTGGCCCCATTAACACTGTCAGCAAAGAGGGGAAGACGCAAAAAATCAAAGGCAACAAAATTTTGACTGGCAGTTTGGCCGCAGCTTCTTCGGCCACCAGTTTTCGTTTGTTACGCAGTGATTCAGAATGCACCCGCAAAGACTCTGCCATGCTGGTGCCAAAGCGGTCGGCTTGTATCAGCATGGAGACCAAACCGTCTATGTCTTCCAAGCCAATGCGAAGTGCCAAATTACGTAAAGCATCTGAGCGACCGGCACCCGCACGTAATTCCAAACCCAGCAATGAAAATTCCTGGGCCAATGCATGGCTTTCAATTTGAATTTCCCGGCCTACGCGTTCTATGGCGGCATCCAAGCCCAGCCCAGCTTCCACGCACACACGCAGCAAGTCCAGCGCATCAGGAAAAGCCAAAAATAATTCACGTTGTCTGATCGCTACCAATCTATCCAATATGCCATTGGGCAAGTAATAGCCGAACAGCGCAGCTACCAGCATCGCAGCACCCGTGACCCACCAGGACATCGTGCTGCCTAAGCTGATACTGAGTGCCAACACCAGCAAAGGACAAGCACATGCCAGCAAGGTCTTGGCTGCAAAAAAATACACCACCACTGATGAACCATTCAAACCTGCATTGCTGAAGCGAATACGCAAGGGGGAGGTCAGCCATTTTTCTGCGTTGGTGGTCGCACCTATGAGGGGCAACAGCCAGCGCTTGACCGGGTTGGAGAGCGGCGAAGTGATTTCAAGCACAGTAGGAGACACCGGGGTGCTTGAAAAAAGCTGTGCCAGTCGCTTGTCCAATTCAGTAGGAACCCACATGTTCAGCAGCTCATAAGCTATCAGTCCGGTGACGATGAAAATCACAATTCCAAACACAATGGTGTCAAAACCCGTCATCGTTAAATCTCCACCCTGACCATGCGCCACATCCACCAGACACCGATGGCCATCAGCGACAAAGACACTTGCAACATGCGAATGCCCAGCGGGTCGGTCCATAGTTTTGAAATGAAGTCGGGGTTGACCACGCTTAATATGCCGGCCAAGCCGAACGGCAACAAGCCCAATATCCATGCGGATAAACGACCTTCTGCGGTCAACACCCGCACGGTGCCTGCAATGCGTTGTCTGTCCCGAATCAATGCCGCCAGTGATTTCAATATCTCTGTCAGGTTGCCGCCTGTTTCTAGCTGAATCAACACCGCCACCACAAAAAACCGCAAATCACTGCTGGCCACGCGGTGGGTCAAATGGTGAAGTGCAATGTCTGTGGATATGCCAAAGTTGATTTCATCAAACGTGGTTTGAAACTCATGTCGAATCGGCGGTGGCCCTTCGGAGCCGACAATCAGCAAGGCGCTGGAAAACGCATGTCCGGCTTGCATGGCACGCGCCATCAAGTCCAAGGTGTCCGGTAATTGCGCTTCAATTTGGCTGACCCTCAGCCCACGCTTGTGTTGCAAATACAGCAACCACAGCAAGGAGGGCAACAAACTCAACAACACAACCTCGATAGAGTTTCCCTGTAAATACACCAACAGCAACAAGGACAGCAGTGTCAACACCAGCAGCCTGGCTAAAAACACACCCACGCTGAATTGAAGACCTGCTTGCGTGATGAACACATCGAGTTTGTCTGTGTAAGGAATTTTGGCCAAGGCATCGTTAATGAATTCAACCTCACTCAACAAACGGGTCTTGACCTGCAAGCGGTTTTCCGCTGTCATGTCACCGCTTATCACCCGCAGTCTGCGTTGTATGTCCGAGGTGTTTTTGCTCCAATAGTTTTGCCAAATACGGTCTATGCCAATCACCAACAGCAACACCGTGGCAATGACCAAGCAGACGAAGAAAAGTACATTCCAGTTCATCGGTTTCTACCCGGGTCATACAAATCTTCGCGCAACAAAATACCTCGGGTACGCAGCCTTTGTTCAAATTTAGGTCTGATACCTGTGGCCAAGAACCGGCCTTCCACCGTGCCAGCGGCATTCACGCCGGTTTGGTCAAATTTAAATATTTCTTG
This sequence comes from Comamonadaceae bacterium, assembly GCA_947508145.1. GTDB lineage: Bacteria > Pseudomonadota > Gammaproteobacteria > Burkholderiales > Burkholderiaceae_C > Limnohabitans. The sequence continues at coordinate 11,540 of CANNRV010000018.1, read as the reverse complement.
CATGCTTTCTATGTCACCTTCTACGCCGGTGATTTCCTGCAAGCTGGTGATTTTTCGTTTGCCATCGGACAAGCGTGATATTTGAATCACCACTGACAAGGCCGCGCTGATTTGCTGACGCATCGCGCGGGGCGTGACTTGCATACCGGCCATGCTCATCATGTGTTCTAAGCGGGTGAGGGCGTCTCGCGGTGTATTGGCATGTATCGTGGTCATCGAACCTTCATGGCCGGTGTTCATGGCTTGCAGCATGTCCAGCACCTCTGCACCGCGCACTTCACCCAAAATGATGCGGTCAGGTCGCATGCGCAGACTGTTGCGCAGCAAAGCCCGTTGGCTGATTTCTCCTTTGCCTTCAATATTTTGCGGACGCGATTCCAAGCGCACCACATGCGGTTGTTGCAATTGCAGCTCAGCCGCGTCTTCAATCGTGATGATGCGCTCGTTGGGTGGTATAGCGCCCGATATCACGTTCAACAAAGTGGTTTTGCCCGAGCCTGTGCCGCCGGAGACCAGCAGATTCACTTTGGCTTTCACCAGGCCTTGAATCAGCTCTGCCATTTCCAATGTCAATGTTTGAAAGTTGACCAAGTCCTGCATGGTGTAAGGCACGACAGAAAATCGCCGTATAGATAACACCGGCCCGTCCAAGGCCAAGGGCGGGATGATGGCGTTGACGCGAGAGCCATCAGGCAGCCGCGCATCCACCATGGGGCTTAATTCATCCACCCGTCGTCCAATGCGCGAGACGATTTTGTCGATGATTCTCAGCAAATGCGTTTCATTGTCAAAACGCACGTCAGTGATTTCGATTTTTCCGCGCCGCTCTACATACACTTTATAGGGGCCGTTCACCAAAATATCCGACACCGTGGTGTCGGCCAATAAAGGCTCAATCGGTCCCAAACCCAGCATATCGTTTTGAATGCTTTGCACTATGGTGAGGCGCTCTGCCTCATTCACAGCTAAGCCATCTTCATCCAATAATTTTTCACCCAACCGTTTCAAGTCAGCACGCAATTGCTCTGACGACATGGATTCCATGGAACGCAAATCCACCAGTGACAGTATTTTTTGATGAATCTTCGCTTTGATGGACTCCATGCGAGAGACGGGCAGTACAGGAGTGCCCATGGTGTTAAGCGCCCATCAACCGGTTGATCCAATTAGGTGTTTTGCTTGTTTTAAGTGGCTCAAATTCGTTGGCCATTTCTCTCAGGCTGTCGACGATGGTGTTTTGCGGATTCACCTGAGCAATCGGCACACCTGTGTTGATGGCTTGTGCCACGTCCTTGAAACTGCTGGCAATGGTTTGACTGACTTTGAGGCCCACGGCTTTTTCAATTTGCGCCACATCAATGATGTCGCTTCGCTCGTAGCGATTAACGATCAAACGCAATTTCCTGTCGTCATAGCCCAATGCACGGCATTTGGCAATCAAGCGCTTGGCATCTCGCAAAAACGGCAACAGGTTTTCCATCACGATGTAAATCTCATCCGCCATGTCCAAGGCTTGTGTGGTTAAGGGCGTGAAAACCCGGTCTAAGTCCATCACCAACATGTCGTAATTCATGCCTGCAATCTCAAGCAGGCGTTCCAGTTGGGATGGACTCATGGCATAACTCGCTTCTGGCTCTTCGGGGGCAGACAACAAGTCAAACAGCGGCGCCACATGCAAGACACTGGAGGCCAGCAACTTGGAGTCCAAACGGTCAATTTGTCGGGTGATCTCGGTGATATTGGATTTGCTCGGCCCGGCAGAAACGTAATACACCGCATCGCCACACTGCAAGTCCAAGTCCAGAAACAAAGTGTTCTTGTTTTTTTCTTTGGCGAACAAGTAAGCGAAATTGGTAGCTAAAAAAGTGGCACCGCTGCCGCCTTTGCAAGACAAAAATGCCACGCATCTGGCGCGTTGCTTGGCATCCAGTGGGGATGATTTTTTGCGCAATGACAGTCGGCGCAAAGCAGCAGACAAATCGGCGGTGGAGGGTGGCATCAGCAACACCTCGCGCACACCGGCTTGCATCGCCGCCACCATGGTGTCGGCATTGCGTGGCTCAGCCAACAGCAACACTTCCACAGTGGGCTGGCGTGTAGTGAATTTTTCCAACTCCGCAATTTCTACTGCCTGAGAAGGGCCTATGCATTCAATGATCAGTACATCGCCTTGCACTTGCGACAGCAATTCACCCAGCCCCGGTGTTTCTTCTCGCAGTAGGGTTTGAATCACGTCGTAGCCATCTTGTATGGCGGATTGACTCCATTGTTCAATATGCGCCAAGGTCCAAGAGATGATGGTGGTTTTCATGGTGCCCAGACAGGTTGGTTAATGTGATGCCGAGCCACTGGCCGTGCTATTCAACATGGAATTCACCGTATTGGGCAGGTTGTCAAATGATTTTTGGTAACGGTCTATGCTGGACTTCGCGGCTTGTCCATCCATGCCCGGCTTGCTGTGTTCTGTGTCAGGAGCGCTTGCGCTGTAGGTTTGTTGGAGCGTCGAGGCTTTGAGGGCTTCGCCAAAATGATCATCCACGCGAGACGGGTAATCGCTTGCACACGAGGCCAGCCACACCACAGCAGTGAGCATCAAACTAAGTCGGGTGAACATGGCATTTCTTTCGTTATTGGCGCGCTTTTTCATTTGGGCAAAGTCGCTTTGGGTTGAGCGCCTTCTAGTCTGCCTTCCCAATGCAATTCCTTGGGTGTGGGCTCTTTGAATCTGTCAGTTGGTAAGGGTGGAGGCGTGAACTGTGATTTGGATAAACGGGGCGTGATCACAAACACCAACTCGGTTCGCTCCGCTTGGTAAGCCGTGCTGCGAAACAACACGCCCAGAATAGGTATGTCACCCAGTACAGGAAACAATTTGACCGCTTCCGTGACATTGCTTTTGATCAAACCGGCAATCACATAGCTTTCACCATCGCGCAGCTGTACCGTGGTGGAGGCTCTTCGGGTGGTAATGGAGGGCAATACGCTGGACAAACCATTTGCCGCTGTCACGGTGGTGCCGACCAATGACAACTCGGACACTTCCGGTGTCACATGCAAATTGATCAGGCCGTCTTCCAATACGGTGGGTGTGAATTTCAAACCCACACCAAATTCACGTTCTTCCAGTGTGATGTTGCCTGTGCCCGTGCTGCTGGCTTGCGGCACAGGGATGAATATTTTTCCCCCGGACAAAAACGAACCTTCTTGGCCGCTGATAGCTGTGATGGTTGGTTCGGCCAAAATTTTCACCAAGCCCTTTTTGATTTCTGCATCCAGGCTGATGGTGTTAGTGCCGTTTTTCAGCGTTACCGAGCCGGACCCAGTGCCTAGCAAACTGGAGATCACGCTAAACGTGCCACCGTTGTTGGTGCGGCTGCCGCTCACACCTGCACCGATTTCATTGAGCAGCGTTTTGGACATCTCAGCCACTTTCACCTCAAGCATGACTTGCTGCGAACCTTCCACATGCATGAGGTTCACGACTTTCTTGCTTTCAGTGAACACCTCAGCCAAATACACCAGCCGCTGAAGTTTGATCGGGTCAGAGATAGAGCCGCTGAGCACCACGGTTTCGCCCAAGACATCGATATGCAGATTTTTTTCCGTGGGAACCAGTTGGGTGAGTTTGGTTCGCAGTGTTTGCACATCCAATGACACCACCAGGTCTGAAATCGTGGTGAAGCCGTCTTTGGTCCAGACCATCACATTGGTTGAGCCGGGTTTTTTTCCAAGCAGGTAAATTTCTCGCGGGTTGATCAACATCACATCCGCAACCTCAGGGTTGCCAACAGACAAGCGCATGGCATCAGATGCCAGTGCGAGCACTTTGGATTTGCCACTGGTCAATTCAAGCAGTGCAGGCACAGGTTGTGCGTATATCGGCACACACATGCACAGCCACACCAACATCCCCATATTTTTCATTTTCATTCCTGTGTTCTCTTGATGCCGCGAATGATTTCTGGCTTATCAATCACTGTTTGCACAGCGTTTGGTATGAGTTCATTCTTGGGTGTGGCGACAGCTTGCGTTTTTTTCTCAACCAGGGCTGCGTCTTGCTGTTGAGGTGGTTCAGGAGATGGCATAGGTAGGGGCAAAGGCATGGCCAATGGTGCTGCTAATGTCGTTGCTGATGTCGTTGATATTGGCGCTGCTGATTCGATGGGCGGCGCCACAGCCTTGGCGTTGGCAGGTTTGAGTTTTTGCACAGGCTTGTCTCTGACAAGCACGGGTAGGGCATGGGGCACAGGCAGCAAATCGTGCATACGCACACCGCTGGTGACAGACTGGGTCTGGTCCACTTGGCTACGCAATATCAAGGAGAGCGCACCCACACTTCTGGCAAAGTCAATTTTTTCTGCTTGTTGGGGTGTGACTTCCAGCGTTACCGCATTCACCACACGTGGCTTGGTTTCACTGGTGGATGCATCTTGTGCCAAGGCCAGCACCAATATGCGTTCCAGCACAATTTTCGATACCGGGCTTTCGTTCTTGTCGGTGATGTGCACCATCACATCGACAAAATTTCCCGGCAGTGCAAAACCTGCGACGCCGACAATTTCATTGACTTTCACAGTGACTGCGCGGTTGCCTTCGTGCAACATGGCAGACAAGCCGCCTTTTTCACCCACGGGTGCCAGCTTCGACGATGTCAGTGGTTCGCCGCGCAGAACCGGTGCATTCGTTACCCGACCGAGCAATTGTTTTGGCTCAGGCAAAGAGTCTTTCAACGTGCCGTTGCTAGGCCATTCCACTGCCTCCAACATGCCTTCGCGTAACTGGGTGCCAAACGGCAGGTCGTGGGTGGCAACCACCACTTTGAAAGTGGCGAGTTCAGCGCGCTGACCCATGATCCTCAGTGCCACTGCAACCGCAATCACACCCAGTACCAAGGCCATCAGAATAATCAATACAGGTCTTAGGTTTCTCACATTCAACATCTCAATCGCAGGAATCGATAGTCAGCATTCATGCACGCATCTGCGTATCCATAGTCAAATGCTTGCTTAATGGGGTGGCCATCGCCACCCCGGTTCTCAGTCCAAACTCAATATCAGGGGAATTTGCAGGCCGCAGCAGTGGGTGTGGCCAGACAAGTGGAGATTTTGGTGAACAAGGCGTTCAAATTGGTGCCAACCGCAGCTGCACCCACCACAATCACCAGAGAGATCAACGCCACCAGCAAACCATATTCAATGGCCGTGGCACCTTGTTGAGATTTTGCAAATGCAGTCTTGCGGTTCAGAGTGAAGTTCATGATGTTCTTTCGTTAATATGTGCAAAAGCGCACACACAGAACCTGTAATTTAGGTGTTAGCTTATTAACGCGCTTATCGTTGCGTCCAGAAAATACGCAAACTGTCTGCCTTTAAGTTAACCCGTCATTTTTTTTATATGTGCCCTAACACACAGATCATTTCAATCTCTATACCCATAATGAGTGCATGGTGAATCAATTTTCAGTGTGTGAAGGTGAATTCGGCAGAGTTGAGCTGATTGAATACAGCCACGATTTGGTGGTGCATGCCCATTCTCAGCCGCATGTCATGGTGTGGCTGGGCGGTGGCTTGGCACATGCGCACATCGCAGGTGAAAAACTGAATTTCACCTCTGACATGGTGCTGTATGTCAACAGCTTTGTGTCACACAATTTGTGTTTAGACGATGCCAAAGTGCCCGCCATCTTCTTGATGATTTACATCGAAAACGACTGGTTGGAAGGTGATTTGTTAAACCTGTTTAATGGCTTAGGAAGTTTTCAGGTGATTGCCCACCCGCAGGCTGAAATCACGCATGCAGCGGATGAGATTTTGTTGATGTTGAGCGATTACCGTCTTCTCAAATCTAAGGCAATGGCACATGACATGGAAGAGTTGGTCAACTTGGCCTTGCGTGCATTGTTGATGTCGGACATGACACCGCCCGCGCCATACCGTCGCCGCATGATTGATTACCGTTTGCGTGTGGCGATTGCACACATGCTGGTGAATTTGGACAACCCCAAGGTGGCAGATGAATTGGCTGAACTGGTGGGCTTGTCGCGCAGCCGCTTTTATGAAATTTTCCAAAACGAATTGCAATCCAGCCCCCATGTGTATTGGAATGCTTTGCGGGCAGAGGAAGCGGCGAAGCGACTCAGTCACCACAACGAAAACATGACGGATGTGGCATTCGACTTAGGCTTTTCTTCGCCAGGCAATTTCTCGCGTTTTTTCCGGGGGCATACCGGTGTGTCCCCCAGCACCTACCGTCGCGTCAGCCATGTGGATTAAGCAAGCAGGTGCGACTGCGATTGAATTTGCCTTGGTGCTGCCCTTGTATTTGTTGGTGATTGACGGTGTGTTGGAATTGAGCATGCTCATGTATGACCAGTGCATTGTGTTGAATGCCGCCCGCGAGGCCGCCAGAACCGGTGTGGTCTTGAGTGACCCCAAAATGAGCGCCACCGATATTGCAGCTGTTGCAAACACCTATGCACAGCAATACCTGTTGTCGTTCGGTGCCACGGATGCAGTGAACATCAGTGTCACGCCATCGGCAGACGGTTCGTTTCAGACACCTTTGAATGTGACGGTGTCCTACACCTACACCAGCTTATTGGCAGGCAATCTCTTGTCTGCACTGCATTCGCCGGTGTTGCTGACTTCTTCAGTCACTTTGCTTAACGAGTAGCTGGTCAGGCTTATCTGTACAGACCGGTTCGAGTGGTGGCGTTGCCTGCGCCGCCATACGTATTGGTCATGCTAAACCGGGTGTTGCCTTGCACACTGACTTTGAGCGCCACCACTGAACCGATGGGAATGTCTGTGCCACTGTTGCCCGTCAAATTCAAATTGTTTTTTGGGAAATACAAATTACCAGCCATGACTGAACTGCTGTTGCCGTTGATATTGGCTGTTTGTGTGTTCAATGGGTTTTGCATAAACAGCATGCCCGCATAGGTGCCTGTGTTGGGTGCTGACATGTTGACAGCGATATTGCCGCTCAGGTTAAACGGGCTGAATGGGTAGGTGGTGGTGTTGCCTGAGTTGTAAAAACTCACACCCACACCGCTGACGGGTGAGATATTGCCAGCGAAATTCAAGCCACCGCCGTACAAGTGGTACAGGCCAGGGCTGAACACCACGGTGTAGTTACCGGTGAGGCTGATGCCGCCACAGTAAGTGCCTGGGTTCAAAGTCACATTGCCATTACCGGAGCGAGAGAAATTGGTGTAAGTGCAGCCTGAATACACTGGCATGAGGAGTCCGCTGAACGGGTCTGCGGTGATTGCCGCGCCCGTGGTGATCGGGCTGGTGTGTACATTGCCGCTGGCTGTGTAGTCCCCTGCAACCTGAATGGTGCTGGAGGTCACCGTCACATTGCCACTGAGTTGCATGGCGGAACTGCTGGTGGAATTCACATACATGCCGCAGGTGGTCGCAGTCACCACACCATTGCCTTGGATGGTCAATGCGCCAGGTGCAGCAGAGGCTAAGGTCAGCATGCAGGGCAATGAACTGCCCGCCGGTCCGCTGACAGCTGTGGCTGCTGTGTCGGTGTGTGTGATGCTGAATATCCAAGCCAAAAAAGCATTCACCGGTTGAGACACGGTGACGCGCACAAAATGGCTGTCATTCGCAAACACCTCTGTGCCGCCGGGCGGTATCGCCACACTGACCACGGCATGGTCAACACCGTTGGTGAACCCGTTGGCTTGTGAGGCTGACCTGGCCAGCGACACTGCAGCATTCATATCCTGGCCGTGTTGCAGCGCGTTGGCAGCCACCAACGCTGCCGAATCGGCTGCCACTTGCATTTGGTTTTTATTCAGCAGCACATAAGCCACATCCAGTGCCAAAGCCATGAAACCCAATAACAAAGGCAATAACAAGGCCGTCAATATGGCCACAGCGCCGGATTGTTTTTGAAGAGAGTGGGTGTTCATTCGTTGTACATCACTGACGTGGCATGCATCACTGGCTGCATTTGCAATGCCGACAACACACCGCCTATCAACAAGCCTTGGTAGGTGTATTGCACGCTGACTTGCAGCGGCAGTTGAAACACCGGTTCAGCGGCTTGCACCACCTGACTGCTGGGTAAGCTGTCTTTGGCAATCAGTTTGAGATTGGCCACACAGTAGTCTTGTGCCAGTTGTGAGATAGCCAGCGCAGACAACTTGGTGCTGCCAGCTGCCATGCCGGCCCGCGCGGCCATGCCCGTGGCACTGACGAGCACAGACTGGTTGTATATCAGCACGCCAAACTCTGCGACACCGTCAATCATGAGAATCAACCAAGGCAGTAACAAGGCAAATTCAATCGCTGCTGAGCCCAGCTGTAACTGGCGATACAGCTTTGTGGTGTGACGTGAAAAATGCATGCTGAATTAACTTTCATTCAATAAAAGTGTGTGTATGCCTGCATGCATATCCACTCCAGTTGTGAAAACCTTGTGTTGGTTTCTGCCGTGTGCTTTGGCATGCAGCATGGCTTTGTCTGCCATATCAACCAGATCGTCTTTTTTATTTTTCGCTGTGACGATGCTGGTAACGCAGCCAATGCTGACGGTGATTTGCGGTTGTTGCGCAGATGCAATGTTGATGTGAACGCTGCGAATGGCGTTCAACATGTCCAAGGCTATTTTTTCGGCTGAGCGCTCGCTGGTATGGGGAAGCACCGCCACAAATTCTTCGCCGCCCCAGCGGCACAGCAAATCCAAAGGACGTTTACAACAGCTTTCCAAGGCGTGCGCCACAGCCACCAGTGCCATATCGCCAGATTCATGACCGAAGTTTTCGTTGAATTTGCGGAAAAAATCGATATCGATGAACAGCACAGAAATCGGCGAGCGGGTTCGCAATGATTCACGCAACAACATCGGCAAGCGTTCGTCCAAGGCACGCCGGTTGTTCAACTTGGTCAAAGGGTCGTGCAAGGCATTGCTTTGGGCATTTGCCAAGGCCAGTGACATTTTGTGTACTTGGTAAAAGATACCAATGACAAACAGCAGGGCGACCAATACATACAAGAATAAAAGCATGTTTTCCAAGAGGAACCGTTTAAGCAATGCATTCATTGGAAACGTGGCATAACTCACCAATCCATACACAGGGGATTTGGCATAACCCACCAAGGTTGCGCTGGAACCACCTGTCTTTGGCAGCACCGCAATGGCCGTGCCTTTGGGCTCACTGGCATTGGCGATATGCCCCAGCCAATCGGGCTGGAAATTTTTCAAGTCGGGGCTGGGCTCTAACAGCAAAGGGTAGGCAAAAGACACCGGGTTGCCGTTGAACTGAGTGAATATTTGCGCAAAGTCGCTAGCGTCAACATACTTGCTCAACAATTTGGCAATGTCATTTTCAAGCAGTTCCTGCACCAGTACCCCGGTAAATGTCCCCTTGCTGTCGTAAATGGGCACCGACATGTGAAACACCTGTTGCCCGCTGTTGCGTGACACTATCAACGGGCCAATGGCTCTGACTTGGCCCGGGTGGTCTCTTAATTCCTGAAAATAGTAGCGGTCTGAAACATCAAGTGTGTTGGAGTTGTATATGCCGCTGCGGGCAATCAACACCCCATGCTCATTCACCCAAAACATCATGCCCAATGAGTCTGATCGGTTGTATTCGTTCAAACCACTTAATGACTCCATCAAAGTAACGTAGGCCTGTTTAGGTGTCACACTGCCTTTGTAAAGTGATTTTTCAATTTCACGCTTGGTGCTTTGCAATGATTTGGCGGCCACCACCAAGGCGTTTTCAACCAGCATATTGACCATCTCAGCGTCACGAATCAGCTGCACCTTGCTGGTGTCAACTCTGACCTCCCAGTTTTTATACAGTGCAAACACGGTTCCAATGCCAACGATCACCAAGGTCAAGCCGCAGACCCACACAATGATTTGGCTCAGACTTTGGGTCTCTGTCAGAGGATGCAGGTATTTGAAAGGTTTGGGCATGCCGGCTTTAAGTCGGTAAGGCCTGGGGTTGCAGCCTTTCGTACTCTGCGCTGACCACGTCATAGCATTCACACGATCTGGCATGTAAACCGTCTCGGTCAAGCAAATGCATATGGCCTCTGGCGTATTGAATCAGTCCGCTGTTTTGCAAATGGCCGGCAGCGCGGGTGATGCCTTCGCGGCGCACCCCTAATAGCGTGGATATTTTTTCCTGGGTGATGGCCAGTGTGTCTGAATCTATACGGTCAAAATTCAACAGTAGCCAGCGACACAGTTGTTGTTCAATGTCATGGTGGCGGTTGCACACGGCAACCTGTGACATTTGTGTAATAAGTGCTTGCGTGAAACGCAGCATCAACTGCATCACCTTGATGGACTGCTGAAACTCATCCCGCACAAAGGCCGCACCTAAACGCAAGGCCTGCCCAGGTTGTTGCACCACGCCTCGGCTGGGTGTGTTGGTATTGCCCATGAACACAGAAATACCCACCATGCCTTCTCTGCCTGTCATCGCGATTTCTGTGCAATCGCCGTTCTCAAGAATATGCAACATCGACACGATGGCCGTGGTCGGGAAATAAATGTGGTTGAGCTTGTCACCCGATTCATAAAGCACTTGGTCCACCACCAGATCCACCAATTGCAACTGCGGATGCCAACGTTCCCAGTCCACTTCAGGCAATGAAGCCAGCAATGTGTTGTGTGACTTGAAGTGGGCGAGGATCATGGAGGAGGAATGCTGCTTAGTTGGGTAACCTTAACAGTTTTGGCTGGTTTTCGGGTATTTATATGTTCATTCAAGAACATAGGGCTGGACGAGATGAATGGCGTGCTTACGGATTGCTGAAGCAGCGTCGGGTACGTGTCCTTTTGGCTTATGTTTGCTTTGCACATAGCCAGTTCATCTGGCTGCGATGAACTATGTGCAATGAAATTCAGCTCAACGGTGTCAGTGAGCTTGGCGGTTTAAATACAGCATCAACATGCCCGCACTCACCAGCAAGAGCATGCCGCACCAGGCCATGGTATTGGGTAAGTCGCCCCAAATCACAAAGCCACTCAATACAGCAGTCAGCAAGCCCATGTAACGAAACGGCGCAATCACACTCATATCCGCCAGCCGTGTGGCCTGTATCAAAAAGAAATAGCCGCTGCTCAAAAACAAAGAGGCCGCAGCCAGCATCAGCCAATGGGTGGGCGACACTGCTACCCAATCGATAGACACACTCCATAGACCGGCCATCACGGTGGCGGCCAATGCGGTGCCCAAGGCGATGACATTTGACGGCACATGCGCAGGAATAAAGCGCACGCACAAGTCACGCAGCGCGTGCAAGCAGGTGCCTGCCAAGGCCACCCAGGCCCAGCCGTTAAAGCCTTCGGCTTGCGGTTGCACCACCAGCAACACACCGGCAAAGCCCAAACCGATGATCAGCCAATTGCGCAAGCTGATGTGCACGCCCAAAAGCAGCCCGGACAACATGGCAATCAGCAAGGGGGTGGACATATTGATGGCAGTGGCATTGCCCACGGGCATGTGAAAAAGTGCGCTCAGGTAAACCAGACTGGCCGCGCCATCCAGCAGCGAGCGGGCC
>CANNRV010000017.1 GCA_947508145.1 Comamonadaceae bacterium | reverse complement strand
GCTGTCGCTGCTGATCGTGCTGGTCGGCGTGGTGTCATTCAACCGCTTGGTGGTGCGCGAATACCCCAAGATCGACAACCCGACGGTGACGGTGGAAACCCGTTATGTCGGCGCCTCCAGCGCGGTGGTTGAATCGCAAGTCACCAAGACACTGGAAGATTCGCTCTCCGGCGTGGAAGGCTTGGATGTCATCACCTCCATCAGCCGCCAGGAACAAAGCCAGATCACCGTCAAGTTTTTGCTCTCGCGCGACCCCGATGCCGCCGCCTCGGATGTGCGCGACAAAGTTTCGCGCGTGCGCCAGCGTTTGCCCGCCGGTATTGACGAGCCGGTGATCGCCAAAGTCGAAACGGATGCCTTCCCCGTTATTTGGTTGTCGCTGAGTTCAGAAACCATGAACACCTTGGAGCTGAGCGACCTGGCCAACCGCATCGCCAAGCCCATGATGCAGACCGCGCCCGGCGTGGCCGATGTGCGGATTTTTGGTGAGCGCAAGTACGCCATGCGCATTTGGCTCGACACCGACCGTCTGGCCGCTTACAAGCTGACCACGCAGGACGTGGAAGAGGCTTTGCGCCGCTCCAATATCGAAGTCCCGGCAGGGCGGGTGGAAAGCCTGTCACGCGAATTCAACGTCACCACCGCCACCGACTTGAGCAAACCCGAGGAGTTTGAAGACATCGTGGTTCGCAGTGTGGACGGCATGGTGGTGCGCATGCGCGATGTCGCCCGGGTGCAAAAAGGCCCGCTGGCCGAGCGCTTCTCGGTCCGCTACAACGGCGGCGAAGCCGTGGCCCTGGGCGTGTTGCGCAACTCCACCGCCAACCCCTTGGAGCTGAGCAAAGCCATCACCGCCATGTTGCCGCGCATCAAAGAAAACTTACCGGCGGCTGTGGACATCGAAGTGGCCAACGACTCCTCGGTGTTCATCGAAAAATCCATTGAAGCGGTGTACAAAACCATTTTGGAAGCAGCGGCGCTGGTGTCGCTGGTCATCTTCTTTTTTCTGCGCACTTTGCGCGCCTCCATCATTCCGCTGATCACCATTCCCGTGTCACTCACCGGCAGCTTTGCCTTGATGGCCCTGTGCGGCTTCTCCATCAACTCCCTGACCTTGCTGGCGCTGGTGCTGGCCATTGGCTTGGTGGTGGACGATGCCATCGTGGTGCTGGAGAACATATACCGTTACATCGAAGAAGGGCTGGACCCTTTCTCCGCCGCCATCAAAGGCGTGCGCGAAATTGGTTTTGCTGTGGTCGCCATGACGCTCACCTTGGTGGCGGTGTTCGCGCCGCTGGCCTTTACCCCGGGTCGCACCGGTCGCTTGTTTGCCGAGTTCGCGCTGGCGCTGGCGGGCGCGGTGCTGGTCTCCGGCGTGGTGGCTTTGTCGCTGTCGCCCATGATGTGCTCGCTGCTGCTCAAGCACAACGACAAGCCCGGCTGGTTTGACCGGGCCATTGGCAGTTTTCTCGACGGCATGACCAACTTGTATGGCGGAATGTTGCGCTGGACCTTAAGCGCTTCGCGTGTAGGTGGCTTGAACTTGTCACGCCGCTGGTTGGTGGTGGCGGTGATGCTGGTCGCCGCCTGGGGCTCTTACGAATTGTTCAAAGTCGCCAAAACCGAACTCTCGCCCATGGAAGACCGGGGCGTGATTTTGATTGTCATCAACGGGCCTGACGGCTCCACCTTGGAGTACACCTCCAAGTACGTCAATATGCTGGAAAAAATCGGGCGCAAATACAGCGAGTTCGACAAATTCTTTGCCGTGGTGGGCAACCCCACGGTGGCGCAAGGCGCGGTGTTTTTGGGTGCCAAGCCTTGGAACGAGCGCACCAAGTCCACCTTGGAAATTGCCCGCGAGATGCTGCCTTCAGCCGCTGGTTTGCCTGGTGTCATGGCGTTTCCCATCACGCCGCCTTCACTGGGTCAGGCCTTCCGCGAGCGCCCGTTCAACTTCGTCGTCATCACTGGCGACAGCTATGAAAACCTGGCCAAAGTCACCAAAACCTTGCAAGATGAAATCGCCAAAAACCCCGGCATTCAAGGTGTTGATGTGGACTTGCGTTTGAACAAACCAGAAATCAGTTTGGAAGTGGACCGTGACCGCGCCGCTGATTTGGGCATTCCGGTGGAAACCATTGCCCGCGCGGTGGAAACCGCCATGGGCGGGCGCACCGTCACCCAGTTCAAAAGCAATGGCGAACAGTACGACGTGGTGGTGCAGTCTGCGGCGCAAGGGCGCGACACACCCGCAGGCATTGAGAAAATCTTTGTGCGCGGCAAGGGCAACGACATGGTGCCTTTGTCGGCCTTGGTGAAGTTGAAAGAGGTGGTGGTGCCACGCGAGCTGAACCATTTCTCGCAACGCCGCAGCGTCACCTTCACTGCCGGACTCGCACCCACGTATTCACTGGGTGAAGCGCTCAAGTTCATGAACGATGTCAGCAAAAAAGTTTTGAAGACCGGTTACACCACTGACTTGAACGGCAACTCGCGCGAGTTCCAGCAATCCTCTGGCTCATTGACCGGCGTGTTCGTGCTGGCCTTGTTGTTCATTTTCCTGGTGCTGGCCGCGCAGTTTGAAAGTTTTGTCGATCCGTTTGTCATCATGTTGTCCGTGCCTTTGTCCACCGTGGGCGCATTGCTGGCGCTCAAATACACCGACAGCACATTGAACGTGTACAGCCAAATCGGTCTCATCACCTTGGTGGGTTTGATCACCAAGCACGGCATTTTGATTGTGGAATTTGCCAACCAGTTGCGAGCCAATGGCCTGTCGGCGCTGGAAGCGGTGCATCGCTCGGCGACCTTGCGTTTGCGCCCGATTCTGATGACCACCGGTGCCATGGTCTTGGGCGCGATTCCGCTGGCGCTGGCCACCGGCGCGGGCTCTGAGAGCCGTCGACAAATCGGCTGGGTGATAGTGGGCGGCATGAGCTTGGGAACGCTGCTCACCATTTTTGTCGTGCCCACCATGTATTCCTTGTTTGCCCGCAAAGCCACGCCGGGGCCGAACAACTCAGAAGTGAAAGACCTTCCTAACTATCGCCTTTAAAGCCTTGGGTTAAGACTGCAAGTGATGTAGTTCTTGCAGCGTGTTCGCGTTGGCAAACGGGTCGGTGCCAGACGGCGATTTGTCGAACGCGCACAAGGCGAATGGGGATTGTTGATGTGCCCAAACAGATATTTTGTGACCGCCGTTTTGCAAATAGTCGCGCAGGGAACTCAGCAGACTGCGGTGCATCAAACAAAACACCGGTTGCAATTCCCAGCTGTTGTCATGCAAGCGCGGCGTTTGCGCCATGGCAATCAAGGATTGTTTTTCTGTGGCGGCTAAAGCCAGTTTCTCTACCAAGTCCAGCGGAAAAAACGGACTGTCGCAAGGTACGGTCACCAGCCATTCGGTTTCGCCATATTGCAGCCCTGTGTAAAAACCGCTGAGCGGCCCGTTGTCTGCCAACGCTGTGTCGGCCACCAGCTTGCAACCGGTTAACCCATAGTCAGCGTGATGCCTATTGGCGTTGATGATGACTTGGGCGACTTGCGGTTGCAAACGTTCTATGGCGCGTTGCACCAGCGTTTGGCCGCGAAACAATTGCAAGCCCTTGTCCACGCCGCCCATGCGTGAAGCCCGCCCGCCGGCCAATATGCAGCCGGTGATGTTGTTTTTAATTGGAGGCGCAAACGCAGAGGGCAGCATGTTCAGCCGCCGATGTAACTCATTTCCACGCGTTTCTTGCCGGGCTCGAAGGCGGGCAATTGGTTCAGCCCGCGCAGCTCGGAATAGCGGTCTTCGCGTTGCTGCCAAATCAAGCCGATGGCCGAGGCGATGTCAGCATCGCTCGCACCGTCGCGCAACAGGCTGCGCAAATCGTGGCCTTGCACCGCGAACAAACACAAATACAACTGGCCTTCGGTGGACAAACGTGCGCGGTTGCAATCGCTGCAAAAGGCTTGCGTCACACTGCTGATGACGCCGACTTCGCCCAGCGTGGGGTCAAATTCGCCAGAGGCATTGGCATAGCCCCAGCGTTGCGCGGTTTCGCCAGGTGCCGAGGCTTCCAGCGGCACCAGCGGAAACTCGGTTTGCAACAGCTTGATCAAGTCGGCGGAAGGCAGCACCTCGTCCATCTTCCAGCCATTGGTTTCGCCCACGTCCATGTATTCGATGAAACGCAGCGTGATGCCGCTGCCGCGAAAGTGCCGCGCCATGGGAATGATTTCGCCGAGGTTGGTGCTTTTCTTCACCACCATATTGATTTTCAAACCGCTGAAATTGCCTTTGGCATCGCGGCCCAAACCGGCTTCTTTGGCGGCTTCAATGCCGTCCAACACATCGGCCACCGGAAAGTCCACATCGTTCATGGCGCGAAAGATGCTGTCGTTCAAACCATCGAGGCTGACGGTCACGCGTTGCAAGCCTGCGGCTTTCAGGGCTTGCGCTTTTCTTCTCAAGAGTGAACCGTTGGTGGTCAGCGTCAGGTCCAGCGGCAGACCATCGGGCGTGCGCAAAGCCGCGAGTTGTTCGATCAAGAGTTCCAGGTTTTTGCGCAGCAATGGCTCGCCACCGGTGAGACGGATTTTTTGCACCCCGTGCGCCACAAAAATGGAAGCAGTGCGGGTTATTTCTTCAAAGCTTAAAAGAGACGAGTGCGGCAGGTATTTGTAATTGCTGTCAAACACTTCTTTGGGCATGCAGTAGTTGCAGCGGAAGTTGCAGCGGTCGGTGACGCTGATGCGCAGGTCGCGCAGCGGGCGCCCGCGCCGGTCGCCAAGCAAGCCTGTGGCGGCAATCGGTTGAGCGGGGACGGTGGCGCGCAGGTTGCGCTGATCAATGACGGGGATGACGCGTTCAGACATGGGGGCATTGTCACTCAGTTCGGTCTACAGGTAGGACAGGCCTCAGTTGACCGGTAACCGTGCAAGTCATTGTTGGAGGGTTAAATTAAATAGCATTAATTAGCTCAATTTAAATTTAATTAAATATTTAGGTAGTAATATATTTGCCTATTTAATTCAAGCGGGAGTGTTTCAGTGGTTCTGGCGTTTCTTCAAGAGTCTGAAACCATTGAGTTGAAGAAAAGCCTGTCCGAACTCAAGGAAGGTTTGGTTTCAATTGCGGCCATACTCAATAAGCAGGGTGCGGGTGAACTCTGGTTCGGCGTGGCACCAAACGGCCAAGCCACAGGCTTGACCGTAAGTGACAAAACTTTGCGAGATTTATCGCAATCGATTGGGGCGCATATCGAGCCCCGTATTTATCCACAAATCGATACACAAATTGTTGCTGGAAAAACCTGTATTCGCATTCGGTTTGATGGACAAGACCCGCCATATTTCGCGCATGGTCGCGCTTATGTTCGGGTGGCTGATGAAGACCGGCAACTCAGTGTCAAAGCACTTGAAAAATACATACTCGGTAAGCACCGTGATGCAATGCGATGGGATAACCAGCCAGGTCAGTTGACTTTGAGCGAATTGAGTTCAGCCAAAGTCAAAGCCTTTGCTCAGCGTGCCCGCGTCAGTTGGAGTGCATTGGGTGCTAGCACCAGCGCACGTGTTCAGCAAGCACTTACCAAACTTGAGCTATTGCAAAGTGATGGCCGTTTATGCAATACAGCTCGCTTGTTTTTCACCCACGAGCCGGTCGAGTTGCGTTGTGCCGTCTTCGGCACCACCGATACGGCCACCATCATTGACCGGCATGATTTCAAAGGCGATATTCTGACGCTGATAGAGGAAGCGCAAAAATACATTCTTAAAAATATTCATATTGGCATGCGAATAGAAGGACTACTGCGGGTGGATGTGCCCGAAATCTCCACGGAAGCATTGCGTGAAGCCATCATCAATGCGTTTTGTCATCGCGACTGGCGCGACCCCGACTATGTGCAAGTGGCAATTTTTAAAAACCGAGTGGAGATTCGCAACCCGGGAACGCTTTACGGTAACTTAACCATTGAAGACCTTCACCGGGGAAATGTCTCTCAACGACGAAACCCATTGATTGCCGAATTGTTTCGCCGCATTGAAATGGTCGAAGCTTGGGGGCGGGGGATGACACTGATTCATGAAAACGCACCTGATGTAGCGTTTCGTGAGATCGGGAATTTGTTTATTGCAAGTTTTGCCAGGCCATCGTTTGAAGCGCTTATAGACCAAGAAACTGTCGATAAGACTGTCGATAAGACTGTCGATATGGTTGCAACCAACAAATTTACTCAGCGAGAGGCATGGCTTTTGCAAATGGTTGTCGCCAATCCCCGGTTATCCCAAAAACAGCTGGCTGATCTTCTGGGCTTAAGCGAACGCGGTGTGCGATATTTAACAGACAAGCTTCAAAAACAAGGCGTGCTGCAAAGGCAAGGCGGGAAAAAAATGGGGCAATGGATTGTCGCTATTCCTTTGCTCAAGAATCCCTAGATGGGTTAAATGAAATAATTTCATTAAACCTTAATATGACGCAATATCATTGATGTCTTGGAAGCTTAAATAAAAGACTCGCGGTCTATTGGCAGTTGAGGCTGTGCTTGGAGAAATGCGAAAGGTAAATATGGGAATTCAATACATTAAATACACATGCTCAGCTTGCGGTGGGACTCTTTCAAACAATGCAATCATTCTTGCTCATTTAGAAAGGCGTTGCATACATTGTGGATCTACCATATTGATTGATGCAAATAAAGCGATTCTAAATACGCTTAAATCTCAATTAGGTTTTGTCGCATTTGTAGTTAGCTATCTTTTTCTTCTGTGGTTTGTATCAGTTGTAGCAGGGATAAAAGTTGAAAAGTTTTTCATGGGACTATCCGGACCCTTTCGCCTACTATTCGTTGTATGCGTATTGCTACCTGGGTTTCTATTAGCAATGAAATTTGAAAAATATGAAAAGCTGCAACTTGAAAAGGAATTGCAGGACTTTCAGGACAGGCAGTAATTACTATTTCATTACCAACAAACTAGTCGTAAATGTGGTGACCGAAACTGGCACTGGCACTGGCACTGGCACTGGCACTGGCACTGGCACTGGCACTGGCTCTAGCCATGACTGCTTCTATTTGCCAGTTGCGGCAAAAGCGGTGGCAGCAATTCTGACCAAGCTTGGATGCAAAGTTCCGAGTTTTGGAATTTGGCCTTGTGGTGCGTGGGGTGGAACTGAAAAGTAGTCATCATTGAACGCAAGCTCAAGCACCTTTCTCAGGTCGAATTTGGTGTCATAGCTCAACCCGGCGCTGGTATAGGCCGCCGGGTGCTCGCTTTTTGAAATCCTGAATTCCCCGCTGTAAAGACGATCTGTCTTTTGGCTGGTGCCAAATGCCACGCTCACGAAGATCATGCCTTTGTCGTCCTCCTTGGTCGAAATGATGAGACCAGGGCGTGGCTTTGGTTTGGGTTGAATGTTGTCAGGGAAGTGGCACCAGACAATTTCGCCAGCTGTGGGTTCCGGCCACCAGCGCATCAGCTGTTTTCCAATTCAAATAGACTGCTGCGAATGGTGCCCCTTCGGCCTTGGGGGCTGATTTTTTAATCTGACTGAGCTGAGCTATGGGCAAGTTGAAAAGAAGTTAACAAGATGGCTTGTCTTCATCCAGTTATTTAAAATTTTTGATGTCTTGACTCTTTGGAGCGCACCTTGGAAAAAATCAAAACCAAACTTAATACAGTGACTATTGAGATACCTGCTTATTTGATTGAAAACCTGAAAAAAGAAAGCAAGCGGCGGTGCAAAACCGTAGAGCAAATCATTGCTGAGGTACTTGAAGACAGGCAGGACTTTGTGGCGGCTGAAAAGCAAATGAAAGACATCAAAAGCGGGAAAACCAAATTGATTCCTCAAAAGATCGTCAAGAAACAGCTTGGGCTTTAAAGTATTCGCCGTCATCCTGTACCGTACGTTCGAAATTCAGCACTTAGTAGGCTACAAAATTGACTACTTAACAAGCTGCACAGAACTTGACTGACCGAACTTAGCAGCTTGCTTGACAAACGATTTATCCAATGTCAGCAGAGCCTCATTTTTTTGACTCAAGCCCAGGTGAAGCGCATCTGCAAAACTCCAGCCGTTGAGATACGCAGTCAGCGCATTGCGAATGTCATGCTCATGCGCTGGTTTGAAATTTGGCAGGCGCATCAACAGATTCAGGCTGTCGACAATCTCCTTCGGAGTGCAGTCGTTTGACTCTAATGCCCACACCAATTCCAGCATGACAGTCACAGGGGCGGTGAACTGATCACCGGACGAAAGCAGCGCACGGGCTTTTTTAAATTGCAGCTGGTCTTCTTTCAACAGCAGACGCGCTAACACATTGGTGTCCAAGGCTTTCATGGCGCGTGGCGTGCTTTGAGTTTGCGCTTGATGGCCTCTTGGGTGTCTGCATCACTTAGTCTTTGGCGTTCAGGCTTGAACAAACAACCGGCCACTTCAGAGAGCTGCGTCTGCGTATGCTGTGCCAATGGCCGCAGCCGAATTTCGCCATCCACACAACTGACCTCCAACTGCGAGCCGGGGGAAATTTGGGCATCAAGCCGAATGGATTTGGGAATGACGAATTGGCCTTTGCTAGAGAGTGTGACGGTTTCCATGGCACGATTGAATTAAAAAAGTAAGACAGATAGTAAGAAAAATTGAATCTCGGGTCAATTTGCATTAGTGCATTTCAAAGCAGTTCGATGCATGACACACATGCGGTACTGTCCCCGCTCTATCGTGTGCGAACAAAACCCACCGCCTAGAATCGCCTGATGAACACACGTCACGTCGGCCCCTTCACCATCAACCTCATTAGGTAACTTTATTTCTTTCACATTGAATTCAAGTGCAGGCCAATTCTGTCAAGTAGCAGATCAAAATCCGGTTGCCCTTGGTAATACAAAGCAGCCGACTTTTTGTATTCCTTTGCAAATAAAGCTCGCTGGTCACGGTTTTTCAGTGTGAATGCCGCGTTCTTGGCAATCTTCAATTCATCACCTGATCGAAAGCGCTGCTCTTTGCGTTTTTGGTAGTCTGGTGTTTTCATGAATGCTTGCACTTCCTCAAGCTCAAGCAAGCAATACACGTCGTAGTAGTGACGCAAAAAGTTGGCCGGAAATTCTTTGGCCGCATTAAGACGCCGGTACTTTGTAGAAATGGTTTGAAGTTTTTCTACAAACGTGTGTGTTGGCGCATAACAGGCAACATCAACAGCCCGGTTATCGAAAAATTTTTCACCCTGCTCAAGTGCGAAATCCAAAGCCCACGATGAGATGGTGACAGGTCGGTTAGGAGCCGTGTCATCAAAGCCAAGTTCTAGCAAGATGCCGTGCTTAACTCCTGTCAGCATGGATGCCCGGGTTGAGTAGGAAAGTCTAATTTTTTTTGGAAAGGGAAGTGCCACCCTTGAGTTCGAACACAAAGCCCTGATTCTGCAAACCCCACAGCCCATGCATGATCCAGTAATCCTTTTCAACCAGCACTGGGGCTAGCCCACGGCCATTGGCAACGACCGTAAGTAATTGGTCGAAATCAGGTCGGTCATGAAGAAATTCAGACACCCATCCACCCCCGGAATCGTTTGCGTGTGGACATGTTGCCGTAGTGTTCAACATTCGCTTTCAACAGATCTAAATCAAAGGCGGGTAATTTGCTACGAGCCTGTTTGAGCACTTTATCCCGGTCTTCTGCCAGTTCTTCTAAATTGTTGAGCAAATCTACGAAGAGGAATTCGCGAGATAGTTTCTTGGGGAACCTTGGTTTCACTCGGAAATCGAACTGCCTGTTTCCCAACTGAAAGACACCGTGGCGCTTGTGGTTGTAAACCAATGTCAGGTTGTAGAGCTGGGTGGTTCCCAATCCAATTGCGTTGTAATCTGAGGGCGAAAACGCCAGGTATTTTTTGTCGCGCAAAAATACACTCACAAGCTGATCATCAGTTGGAGGAAGGGGGCCAAAGGTTGACTGCTTGGGAGCGTGGTAAAGCCCTGGAGCCAATTTAAGTAGTTTGCCTAGAGATACCAATTCACTCAGATGACGATCTACCGCATTGCTTAGTCGAGCAAGGTCCTCGCGTCGATAAACACGGCCCGCTTTCAGCGTATTTGCAAGTTGTGATGTGGCACTTCGCAGCGATGGGGCAGGCAATACAGTGGTTGTAGACATGAATGATTTTTCATTGAAATTTCATGCATTTTAGCTTCATTGAGATTCCTATTAAGCGATTTCAAGCGATTAGAGCGCCCATCCACCCACCGCCTAGAATCGCCTGATGAACACACGTCACGTCGGCCCCTTCACCATCAACCCCATTGGCCTGGGGTGCATGAATATCTGTCCTGTGTACGGTCCGCCACCTGCGTTGGCAGATGCGCAACGTTTGTTGTTGACCGCATTAGACGAAGGGGTGGATTTTTTCGATACCGCTGCCTTGTACGGCTTTGGTGAAAGCGAACGCATCATCGGCAACACTTTATCGGGGCACCGCAGTCGTTTCACGTTGGCCAGCAAATGCGGTTTGCATGGTGTGGATTTGCAAGGCAATGGTAAGAAAGTGCGCGTGATTGACGGTCGTCCCGAGACCATTCGTGCCACTTGCGAAAACAGTTTGCGCAGTCTGAAAACCGATGTGATCGATTTGTACTATCTGCACCGCTGGGACAAGAAAGTGCCCATCGAAGACAGCGTTGGTGCATTGAGTGATCTGGTGCGTGCAGGCAAGATACGCACCATTGGTTTGTCCGAAGTGTCTGCGGTCACCTTGCGCAAAGCGCATGCGGTGCATCCCATCACAGCCTTGCAAACCGAATATTCTTTGTGGACCCGAAACCCGGAAATTGCCGTGCTTGAGGCCTGCCGCGAATTGGGCGTGGCCTTTGTGTCTTTCAGTCCCTTGGCCCGCAAATTTTTATGCGCCGATTTAATCGACACCAGCAGTTTGCTGCCAACCGACTGGCGACACACTTCGCCGCGCTTTAACGCTGAAAACTATCCCCACAACCTGCAATTGCTGAACACCTACCAACAGATTGCGCAGGATGTGGCTTGCACACCGGCGCAGTTAGCCATTGCATGGGTGTTGCATCAGGCGCCGCATATCGTCACCATTCCCGGCACGTCGCGCATCGACCATTTGAAAGACAACATGGGCGCGTTGAACATCCGCTTATCGGCTGACATATTGCAGCGTTTGGATCAGGCGATCAACGCTCACAACGTCAAAGGCAACCGTTACAACGACGTGGCCAGCAGCGAAGTGGATACCGAGGTGTTTTGAAGCGCGGCAGTTGCATTGATCACGCTCCGCCAATGAACTAATTGACCCGCAAGGTGTCCGAAGGTGCGCAGCCAAAGCGTGCTTTGTAGTAGGCCGCAAACCGGCCCATGTGTATGAAGCCGTTTTGCAAAGCGATTTGTGTCACCGATGTCTGTTCGCCTGTGGCCGCCATGGACAACAGGGTCTGGTGCACTTGGTCCAGTCGCATGCAGCGTCCATAGGTGAGGGGCGACATGCCAAAGCGGCTGTGAAAAATATGTTCCAACGTGCGCGGGCTGACGCAGGCCACTTCAGCCACTTCTTGTAATTTCAAACTGCGGTGGCCTTGGGCGTGAATGAAATCCAAAGCGCGTTGCAAAGCCAATTTAGATTTTTGCTGTCCCGCCAATTGCTTGTCGCTGCCGGGTGAATGCAACAAGGACACGCCGCTGAGCAAAAACGATTCCATCGCCGATTGGGCCGCAGGCAGTGTCAGCCATTGTTCGCCGTGGCGGTCGAGGTTGCGAGTCATGTCCACCAGTGCGGTCCACCAGGCTGACACCGCCGGGTTGTTCAGCGATTGGGTGAGGGGAAACGGCAAACACGCTTGGCCGCGCGCGGCAGGCAGGCGTTGGTGCAGCAATTTGCTGGGCACCAAGACCATCAGCATGACGCAGTCGCTGCTCCACTCCATGGTGGTGTGAGCCCGGGGCAGCAGCACGCCCATGGTGCGGTTGTCGAGTTGGGCTTGTTGGCCGTTGGATTGCAACACGGCGCTGCCGCGCAGCGGCAGTTGGAACAAATAGAAATCGCCTCGCACACCGGGGTCTATGGTGACATCCGCGCCATACGCCAGCACATTCAAAGACACCTGGTTCAGTCGCACTTGGTTGTGCCGGGCTTCAAACCTTTGTGCATGCGCGGTGATGTCTAAGCGGTGCGGCGACAAAGCCAAGCCAATCAACTCCCGCGCTTCGTCCAGTTTGCGCGTGCGTATCAGCGGGTAGTTGTCCAGTAAATGGACATCTGTGTGGGGCAAGGGAAAGGCCGGAAAGCTCATACTGATACAAACCCTGAGTAAGAAACCAGTATAAACAAGGGCTTGACGCACAGGTGCGCAAGCCGCCGGGGCAGGGAAGTTGCTAGGTAGGCATGGCGTTTTTCGGATAACGTTCAACGAATGTCGGATAGCCAAACATCCGCACCCTGCCCATAATCAACTTCGCATTTGTATTCAGGAGATATCAATGAGCAACACCCTGGCCTCCTTTGCCGCCGACATTGCCAGTGGCAAGATACGCATCATCGATTTGACACATCCCTTGTCGCCGGATTTCCCGCCGCTGCAACTGCCGCCGCAGTTCGGTCAGGTGGCCGCGTTCAAGATGGAGCAAATCTCCCGCTACGACGAGGCAGGCCCGGGCTGGTATTGGAACAACTTCAGTTGCGGCGAACACACCGGCACCCACTTTGATGCGCCTGCACATTGGGTCACCGGCAAAGACCACCCGAACAACACCGTTGACACCATCACACCTGAGAACTTCATCGCGCCTGTGGTGGTGGTGGATGCCAGCGCCGAAGTCAAAGCCAACCCGGATTGGTTGTTGACCGTCGAGTTTTTGCAAGCCTGGGAAGCCAAACACGGCAAGATTCCCGCCGGTGCCTGGCTGGCGTTTCGCACCGACTGGTCCAAGCGCATCTCCGACCCGGTTTCCTATGTGAATATGCGCGAGGACGGTGCCCACACACCCGGCCCGACGCAAGCCACTGTTGAGTGGTTGATCAATGAACGCCATGTGCACGGTTTTGCGGTGGAGACCATCAACACCGATGCCGGTCAGTCTTATGCATGGCCCATGCCCTATCCCTGCCACACTTTGATGCACGGTGCCAACCGTTTCGGTTTGCAATGCCTGACCAACTTGGACCAGTTGCCTGCCACCGGCGCGATGATTGTGTCTGCCCCTTTGAAGATCAAAGGCGGTTCCGGCAGCCCGCTGCGCGTGCTCGCGCTGTTACCTTCCTGATGCCTGAAAGCCAGCGATTTATTTTTTCCCTCACCTCAAGGACACCACCATGAACTTCATCGACTCCCCAGAATTCGCCGAACAACGCCGCGCTTTTTTGCGTCAAACAGGTTGGGGACTGGCCGCATTGGGTGCCAGCGGCCCCTTGCAAGTGCTGGCCCAAAACAGCAGCACCTTGACCATCGCCTACAACGTCAGCCTGCCTTCTTGGGACCCGACCGTTGGCCCATCGGCTGTGAACCCCACTATTCAATCTTTGTACAAAGCTGTCTTGT
This sequence comes from Comamonadaceae bacterium, assembly GCA_947508145.1. GTDB lineage: Bacteria > Pseudomonadota > Gammaproteobacteria > Burkholderiales > Burkholderiaceae_C > Limnohabitans. The sequence goes on along the minus strand of CANNRV010000017.1, from coordinate 6,322 downwards.
CCCAGTACATCGATCAAAACGCAGACTTGAGCCTCAAGCCTGACCTGTTGACCAAATGGGAATGGAACGCAGACCGCAGCAAGATCAGCCTGACGGTTCGCAAAAACGCCAAATGGCACGACGGAACGCCAGTGACTGCTGAAGACGTGGCCTGGTCGCTGATTCGCGCTGGTGACCCGAAGACAGGTAACCCGATTCAATTCGTTTGGGGCAAGATCACCAACGTCAAAGCCGAAGGCGACAAAGTCACTGCCGATGTCAAAGAGTTCGAGCCCGCTTTCTTCAAATGGATGGCTTTCCTCACCGGCTACGTGTTGCCCAAAGCCTATTTCGAGAAAGTCGGCAAAGAAGGTTTCGAGAAAAAACCTGTGGGCAGCGGCCCGTTCATGGTGGAAGAATTCGTCGCCGGTTCGCACATGAAACTCAAGGCGTTCAAAGACTACTTCGGTGCCAAGCCCGCGTTTGACACGGTGATTGTGAAATTCGTCACCGACCCGTCTGCCCGCATCGCCGAAGTCGAATCCGGCCGCTCAGACATGACCATGGAAATCCCGTTCGAGGAATACGACCGCCTGAAAGCCAAAGGCTTCGGCGGCACCAATGCACCGGTGACCGACATTGGCATGATCTTCTTAACCAACGTAGAACCCATGTTGGACGCGAATGTGCGCAAAGCACTGGCCATGTCCATCAACAAAAAAGCGCTCACCGAAAAATTGCTCAAAGGGGCAGCACAACCGATTGACACACTGCAAGCGCCTTCTTACGCCGCTTACGACCCGTCCATCAAAGTGCCTTATGACGTGGCCAAGGCCACCGAGCTGATGAAGCAAGCCGGTTTCAGCAAAGACAAACCTTTGCGTTTCAAAGTGCAAACCACACGCGGCTTCAAACCCAAAGACTTTGAAGTCATGCAAGCCGTGGTGGGCATGTGGAAAAACATTGGCGTGGAAGCCGAGCTTGAGGTGTATGAAATCGCCAAGCATTACGAACTGCGTGCCCAGCACAAACTGGCGCCTGCGGCTTTCTACAACTGGGGCAATGCGATTGGCGACCCATCTACATCCACCGGCTTTGCCATGTTCACGCATTCACCGCACTCGGCTTGGAAAACCAAAGACGTGGACGACCTGATCGGCCCGCTGTGGGGCGAGAAAGACGAAGCCAAGCGCATCGCCGGTTACAAAAAAGCCGACAAGTACATCGCTGACAACGCATGCGTGATTCCGCTGTTCCAGTACAACCAAACCGTGGTGTTCCGCAAAGGCCTGAACGCCGCCCCGCACGGTGCCGGTTTTGTATTGCCGCAAACCGTTAAAAAGGCCTGATGTCTGATAGCCCGTCGGTACAGCCGCTCCATGCAGTGGCTGTACCGGTCTGTCTCTGGTTTGCAGGATCATGAATCCGCTGGTGCATCTCAAACGTGTGTTGATTGCCATACCCACGCTGTTCGGCGTGGGCCTGGTCGTGTTCGTGCTGATGCGCGTGGTGCCTGGCGACCCCATCGCCATGATGATCGCGCCCGGTGCCAGCCCCGAGGACATTCAAAACCTGCGGGCCATGTACGGTTTGGACACATCTATTGGGCAGCAATTTCTCATCTGGCTGGGTGAGGTATTGCACGGGCGTTTCGGCACCTCCATCACCTTTCGCCAAGATGTATTGACGCTGATAGGCGAGCGCTTGCCCGCTACGCTCGAGTTAGGTGGCGTGGCCATGTTGCTGGCCGTGCTCATGGGCGGCTGCGCCGGTATGTGGTCTGCGTCGCGCGACGGCACTTGGCTCAGCCACCTGATAGACACGCTGGTGGCCATCGTCCAATCTATTCCGGATTTTTTATGGGGCCTGATGCTGATTTTGTTGTTCGGCGTGCTCTTGCCTTGGCTGCCTATTTCAGGACGCATTGAACCCGGTTTGAGCCAAGAGGCAGGCACGGGTTTTTTGCTGATCGACAGCCTGTTGCATGGGCGCATGGAACTGGTGCAGTCTTTGTTGTTGTACATGCTGGCCCCGGCGTTGTCGCTGGCCTTGCCGGTAGCGGCCATGTTGGCGCGGGTGCTCAAAGCTTCTATGCAAGAGGCAATGTCTAGCGACTATGTGATGCTGGCCCGTCTCAAAGGCATGTCGCATTTTCATGTGTTGGTAGTTGAGGCCTTGCCCAATGCCATCACGCCCACCTTGTCGCTGTCTGCGGTGCAATTCGCTTTCATTCTGGGCGGCACGGTGTTGATAGAACGTTTGTTCAGCTACCCCGGCATCGGCAGTTTGGCGATTGACGCGGTCATTGGCCGGGACCTGCCGTTGATACAAGCCATCGTGCTGACCTTTGCGCTGCTCTTTATCGCTATCAATATCGTTGTCGACATGCTGGTGGTGTTTCTCAATCCGCGTTTGCGCGGTTCTCAAACAACGTGATGCTGATGAACCTCGCTTTGCTTTCAGGTGTTGTTCATGGCTGATACGCAAGCCGTGACTGTGTGGTTCCGGCTCAGGCGCAACCCGCGCGTGGTGTTTGGCGCTGCGGTGTGTGTGATCTTGTTATTGGCCGCTGTGTTCGCGCCTTGGTTGGCCCCGCAAGACCCGGGTCAGCAAGAGCTGATGGGCTCATTTGAAAAACCCTTGTTATTCGGTTACGCCGCAAGTGACGCCAGCTTGCCCCACTATTGGCTGGGCAGCGACAACCTGGGCCGAGATGTGTTGTCGCGTTTGATTTACGGTGCCCGCATTGCCATGTTGGTGGCAGTCATCTCAGCCACGCTGGCGGCATTGTTGGGCACGCTGCTGGGTGCTATGGCCGGGTTTTACGGCGGTCGCATCGACAGCGTTATTTCACGCATGGTTGATGTGTGGATGTCGTTTCCGCCGGTGTTGTTGTCGATTGTGTTGGTCTCTGTGTTGGGCACAGGTTTGTGGTCGGTGATCGCTGCCATCGTCATCGTCGACTGGACCCGTTTTTGCCGCGTGGTGCGGGCCGAAACACAGGCGCAGGCCGCGCTGGACTACGTGGTGTCGGCACGCATGCTGGGCATGCGCTCGTGGCAAATTTTGTGGCACGAGATACGCCCGAATGTCATGCCCTTGCTGATCACCTTGTTCACTTTAGAGATGGGCGTGGCGATTGTGGTGGAAGCCATTTTGAGTTTCGTCGGTTTGTCGCTGTCTTCGGGTGCAGCCACCTGGGGCGGCATGGTGGGTGAAGGCCGTTTGTATGTCAACCAGGCACCTTGGCTGATGGTGTTTCCCATGCTGCTCATGATGCTCGCGGTACTCGGCTTGAACGCCTTGGGCGACGGTTTGCGACGTGAATTCGACCCGGTGATGACGCGATGAACAGCAGTCACGCCACGCCCGCTTTGCAGATCAGCGATTTGCACGTGGACATTCGACGCGGCCACCACTGGCAAGCGATATTGCGCGGCGTGAACCTGAGCGTCGCACCGGGTTGCATACATGCCTTGGTCGGCGAATCCGGCGGCGGTAAATCCATGGTGGCCAAAGCAGCGACGGGTTTGTTGCCGCCAACCGCACGCATCAGCGGCGGCAGCATCAGCATAGACGGCCAAGATGTCACGCACTGGTCCGAAAACCAATGGCGCACATTGCGCGGCGGCGCGGTCAGCATGGTGTTGCAAGACCCGATGACCGCACTCAATCCGGTGCGCCGCATCGGTGCGCAAATGGCCGATGTGTTGCGCGCGCATACCGACGGCAAAGACACCGAAGCCACGCTTGTGCGTTTGCTGGAGCAAGTGCAATTGCGCGATCCGCAGGCCGTGCTCAAAGCCTTTCCTCACCAGTTGTCCGGCGGCATGCGTCAGCGTGTGGTGATTGCCATGGCCTGGGCTTGTAAACCGCGACTCATCATTTGCGATGAACCCACCACGGCCTTGGACGTGACAGTGCAAAAACAAGTGTTGCGCTTGATTCACCGTCTCGCGGGCGAAGGGCAAGGCGTGTTGTTGGTGACGCACGACTTGGGTGTGGTCGCCAAGTTGTGCAGCAGTTTGTCGGTGATACACGCCGGACGCATTTTGGAAGAAGGAAGTGTGCAGGATGTGTTTGCACAACCTCAGCACGCGTACACGCAAGCCTTGTTGGCGGCCACGCCGCGTTTTGACCGGCCCGAGCACAAGCTGGTGCCGGTGGACGACGCATTGATTGACAGCTTGAATGCGCAAGCACGGGTGTATGACCTTGAACGACACAGTCAGCGTGGGGTGAGCGCATGAGCACGCCCTTGTTGCAAGTCAAAGGTCTGGGCTTGAGCCTGCCTGACATGGCGCACAAAAGCCTGTTCTCGCCTGCGCCTATGAAGCGCATCTTCAGCAACATCAGTTTTGAATTGCAAGCCGGTGGCTCGCTGGGCGTGATCGGCGAATCCGGCAGCGGCAAATCCACCTTGGCGCGTGCACTCACCCTGATCATGCCGCCGCAAGAAGGCGAGTTGCTGTTTCGCGGCGAGTCTGTGTTGGGTTTCAATGAACAACAACGCATTCATTACCGCAGCCAGTTGCAAATGATTTTTCAAGACCCGATGTCTTCGCTCAACCCGCGTCGGCGTATCGGCGACACCATCGCCCAGCCTTTGCAAGTGATGGGTCGTGACAGTAATGACTCAGACCATCAAAACACCGTGATGCAATTGCTGCGCCGTGTCGGTCTGGACAGTTCGTTGGCGTCGCGTTACCCGCACCAGTTGTCTGGCGGCCAACGCCAGCGCGTAGGCATTGCGCGTGCACTGGCTTTGCAACCGGTGGCCTTGATTGCAGATGAAGTCACCTCGGGTTTGGATGTATCGGCGCAAGCGCGGATTGTTGCGCTGCTGGAAAACTTGCGACGCGAAGAAGGCTTGGCGCTGATATTCATCAGCCACGATTTGTCGCTGGTGCGCAGCCTGTGTGACGACGTGTTGATATTGCGCCAAGGCGTTGTGATGGAGCAGGGCGCAGCCGCCGATATTTTTTCGCAGCCACAACATGCCTACACCCAGGATTTGATGGACGCGATTGCCTTGCCCGAACCCGATGCGGGCTGGCTGGAACGCGGCCACAGCGCACCCGGCAATTGAGCGCGACACACAGGAGCGAACATGGCAGAACGGTCATTCACCAAAGAAGTACAGCAACTATTGGCCGAGCCCGGCACCGTGTTTCATGGCGAAGGCATTCTGGCGGTCACCAAGGCCTTGTTGGAATGCGGTGTCGGTTATGTGGCCGGTTACCAAGGCTCGCCGATTTCGCATTTGATGGATGTGTTGGCCGATGCCCAGCCCATCTTGCAACAACTCGGCGTGCATTTCGAATCCAGTGCGAGTGAGGCCACGGCAGCGGCCACGCTGTCTGCATCGGTGATGTACCCGATACGCGGCGCGGTCACCTGGAAGTCCACGGTGGGCACCAATGTGGCTTCTGATGCATTGGCGAATTTGGCCTCGGGCGGTGTCACGGGCGGTGCGCTCATCATCATCGGCGAAGACTATGGCGAGGGCTCGTCCATCATGCAAGAGCGTAGCCATGCGTTCGCCATGAAATCACAAATCTGGTTGCTGGACCCGCGCCCTAATTTGCCCGCGATTGTCAATGCGGTGCACGACGCTTTTGAATTGTCTGAAGCCAGCCGCACACCGGTGATGTTGGAGTTGCGCGTGCGTTCCTGCCATTTGCACGGCAGCTTTGTCACGCAGGCCAACCGTCCTCCTGCATTCACCTTGAAGCAGGCGCTGGAAACACCGGTGCGCGACACCAGCCGCATCGTCTTGCCACCGGCCAGCTATTTGCATGAGCACGAAAAAATTCTGGACCGCTGGCCTGCTGCTGTTCGATTCATTAAAGAACGCGGTCTGAACGAATTCTTTGATGGCGATTTAAGCGATATAGGCATCGTCATGCTGGGTGGCATGTACAACAACGTGATGCGTGCATTGATGACCTATGACATGGCCGACATCTTCGGCAAGTCGCGCATTCCGCTGTACGTGATGAACGTGGCCTACCCGGTGATTGACGAAGAGATTCAAGGCTTTTGCCAAGGCAAAAAAGCCATTCTGGTGATTGAAGAAGGCCAGCCCGAATACCACGAGCAAGCCATACACACGGTGCTGGGTCGGGCACAAATTCGCACCATGGTGCACGGCAAAGACATGCTGCCTCAAGCCGGTGAATACACGGTGCAAACCTTGAAACGCGGCTTGCAGGCGTTTCTCTCGCAGTACCACCCGGCGGGCTTGGCCAAGCCGGTGTCATTGGGCATGCCAGTCAAACCATCGCAAGCAGTGCAACAAGCTTCTGCCTTGATCAGCCAAGCGAAAACGCAAGTCAGTGGT
>CANNRV010000016.1 GCA_947508145.1 Comamonadaceae bacterium | reverse complement strand
TGGTGGCTGGTGGCCTTGCTGGTGCTTTTGAACCTGTTGTTTGCGGCTTGGGTCAAAGGCTATTTGCGGCCTTGGGGTTGGCAACCGGCTGACCCGCGCGAGCCGCAACGGCTGGAGCAGCAGTTGCGCCCCGAGGCTTTGCAACTGAGTCCGCCAGATCAGCGTCCGTGAGCGTGCGCAAAAACGCCAGCAAATCATCAATCTCCTGTTCATTCAAACGCGGCTGTTCGCCCGGCTTTTGGCCATAAGGCACTTCGCTGCGGTTGACGTTGCGCCGGTGCTTGGTTGGCACATCGTTGAAAGCCGGGCCCCGGCCATACCAGCGGGCCGGGTCGGTGTCGCGGGTGGCGTAAAACGCCAGCACCTCGCGCAAATCGGTCATGGAAGCGTTGTGGAAAAACGCCTGACGCACCGCCACATTGCGCAGCGACGGCACCTTGAACGCGCCGCACATGTCGCCTATGCCGGGCCGTGAAGCCAGTTGGGTGTTGCGGCACAGTCCTAAGTCAAAGTCCGCATCACGCACGGCTGTCGGCAAATGAGGATGTCGCGGCACGCCCAGGTTGTCGTAGCTGTGGTCGGTGAACAGCGGTGGTGAGCCGTCCGCAGCCGGTTCGGCGGTGTGGCAAGCGGCGCAATTGCCTTTTTCCGTGTCTTTGAACAAGGCCCAGCCGCGTTCTTCGGCAGCGCTGAAGGTGGCCCGTCCTTGCATCACCCGGTCAAAGCGGCTGTCAAAGCGCTGCAAGTCCGGGTCTTCGCGCTGGTAAGCCGCCAAGGCCTGGGTCATGGCCGCGAAGGCCTGGCCGGGGTGCTGCCAAATGTTCTGCCCATTCAAGGCCGCAAACTCTTTGGCATACGTGGCTTGAGACAGCTTTTTCACCACCTCGTCGGCATCCCGGTTAGCCATCTCCAGCGGGTTTAGCAACGGCTCGGCGGCCTGGGTTTCCAAACTGCCCGCCCGACCGTCCCAGAAAAATCCACCGGATGCCTTGCCTTCCTTGTCAAAGCCCAGCGCATGGCGGGTTTGCAGGTAGCGGATCGACGGTACGTTGCGCAGACCGACAGATTGCATGTGCGGCCCGCCGTTTTCTATGCCGTGCGCAGATGCATGGCCGAACTCGGCGCGGTGGCAGCTGGCGCAGGATTGTTGACCGGAGGCCGAGAGTGACGGGTCGTGAAATATCTGGCGACCCAAAGCAGCCAGCGGCGACAGCGGCTCGTCCGCCGGGGCGGGCAGCAGCCACAGCGCCACAGCGCCCAAGCCGAGTGCCAAGCCCAGCGGCCACAAACGGGTCATGAAACGGCCCTTGTTCGGAGGTTCAACGCGGAAGGAGAAAAAGGACATGGCCGACTTTCGTAAACATGGCGGCATCATATCAAATGAGAATTATTCGTATTTACAAGCATTGTCCCTGCTGGTCAACCCAATGTTTGAGGGGAATGTGAAGCTAGCGACGTTTACCTGCCCCGGTCAAACGCCTTAGAGAACTCCACCGAGACCTCGGGGTCGCCGGGCAAGCCCAGGTAGTGCAGCCGCAGTTTCATGCCCGGGCGCGGGGCTTGCGGTTCAATCAAGCTGCCCAGGCTGACCAAATCGCCTTGCTTCAAGCTGATGCCTTGCTGCTTCAATGCCTGCGCCAGCCAAATGGCGACGTTCAGCGGATGCCCCATCAGCGTCTCGCCCTTGGCCTGAGCAAGCAACTTGCCGTCTTGGTTGTCATCCAACATGCGCACGGTGAATCCGGCCAAGGCATCGGCAAACGCCTGGCTGACTTGCACAGGAATTTCAGGCCCTTTGACACCGCCACGGAAGGACAAATTGGTGGCCACCTGCGTCGCAGCCGAGAGCGGCGGCGCCAGCATGCCGTCACTCAGTTCAATGAATGGCACGATGGATTCAATGTGTTCAAGTGCTTGCAGTGGTGTGAGCGCATCGGCCAGACCGGCATCTTTCACTTCAACAATCAGGTTGGCATCAAAGCCGGGGAACGCGCCGAAGTTGGCCGGAATCACCGCCTGTATATCAATCAGGTTGCGCTCGTACATATAGCCCCAGCGCGGAGTGCTCAGGTTATGGGCGCTGCGCGCGGCTTGGCTGGTGAACCCGGCTTTGTAGCCGCTGAGTGCGCCAAGTTGCGCGGGCAGTTTGCGCGCCAAAGATTGTTTGGCGCATTCGGCCTCTTCCATGCTGAGTTCGCCAAAACCGACGCTGGGAATGCCTTTGGCGAAGTCAGTCAAATAGCGGTTGATGGCTTCTGGTGTCGGGCAAGCAGCTTGGGCCATGGCAGCGCAGGTCAACGCGCATAAGCAAATCAGTGGCGCTAGCGTGTAGCGACGGGAGGCAGACAACAACATGGGTGAGCTCTATATAAATACAAAGTGGCGATTGTCCATGTCTGTCAGCGAAACACAGTGCTGTTAACGCAAACCCGTTTTATTGCACCTCGAAACTGACCGTGAATTTGGCACCGGGCGAGGCATGGCCGGGCCGGGTTTCACTCAAAGTAACAAGCGCCTGGTGTTGCTCGGCAATTTCCAGCACGATGGGCAATCCCAAACCCGAGCCGTCGGCCTCGGTGCCCAGCGCCCGGTAAAACGGTTCGAACACCCGCTCGCGCTCGGCAGCCGGAATGCCATGGCCCGAGTCTTCCACCTGAATTTGCCAACCGCTTTGCGGGTTGCCGCAGACCCGCGCGGTCACCACCCCGGGTTGCTCAGGGCTTGAAGGCGTGTAGTTGATGGCGTTATCAATCAGGTTGCGCACCATTTCCTTGAGCAGCGTCGGGTTGCCTGCCAGCAGCGCCGTGCCCGGATCGGGGCCTTCAAAGCCCAGGTCAATGTGTTTTTCCATGGCGCGTTGCAAAGAGTCTTTGACCACGTCCACAGTCAGCAAGGCCAGGTCACAGCTGTGCTTGGCGACACCGGTGCCGCTGCTTTCTGCGCGGGCCAAGGCCAGCAGTTGGTTGACCGTGTGGGTGGCACGCATGCTGGCGCGACCGATTTGCTTGAGCGACTGTTTCAAATCGTCAGCGTTCGCATCGCTGCGCTGCGCCAGATCGGCTTGCATGCGCAAACCCGCCAGCGGGGTTTTGAGCTGGTGCGCGGCATCCGCCAAAAAACGTTTTTGCGTGGCGATGGAATGCTTGAGCCGGGTCAGCAAATCATTCACTGACGACACCAGGGGCATCACTTCGGTGGGCACCGCTGACTCGTCCAAAGGGCTCATGTCGTCGGGTTTGCGCTGGCGGATGCGGTCTTCGAGTTCACTCAGGGGTTGAATGCCGCGTGTCAGCGCCAGCCACACCAGCAACACAGCCAAGGGCAGAATGACGAACAAAGGCAGCATCACGCCTTTGATGATTTCATGCGCCAACAGCGAGCGCTTCTCCAAAGTTTCAGCCACTTGCACCAGCGCCGGTCGCGCAGTGTGCGGCTGGACCCGCACCCAGATGTAGGCCACGCGAATCGGTACACCGGCCAAGTTGTCGTCGCGCAAACGCAATTCGTTGGTGACAAGCTTTTCATCGTCTTGTGGCAGCGGCAACCTGGCTTCGCCGTCCAGCAACTCGCCGTCACCGCCCAGCACCTGGTAATACACCGCGTCGGTTTCGTCGGCGTGCAAGATGTCGCGGGCCGCTTGGCTGAGTTGGAAGCTGACGCGCTTGTCGTCGCTGTGCACCAGTTGGGCCAGGGCTTTGACATCGTGGCCCAGTCCCCGGTCAAACGGCACCTTGGCAATGCCTTCGGCCACCAGCCAGGTGAGGCCGAAAGTGATGGGCCACAACAGAAGGAAAGGCGTCAGCATCCAGTCCAGAATTTCGCCGAACAGCGAACGCTGGCTGCGTTGAAACAGCTTCACCATGAGGGGCGCGACATCAAGCGGGTGGAGGAATGATTTTTTCCAGGCAATAGCCCAGACCGCGCACAGTGGCAATGCGGATCGGGCCCTTTTCTATTTTTTTGCGCAAGCGGTGTATGTACACCTCGATGGCGTTATTGCTCACCTCTTCGCCCCATTCGCACAGGCGCTCAACCAACTGGTCTTTGCTGACCAGACGGCCAACGCGTTGCAGCAGCACTTCCAATAAGCCCAGTTCGCGCGCGGACAACTCGATCATGCGCCCGTCGATGGTGGCCATGCGTCCGGCTTGGTCGTAGACCAAGGGGCCGTGCTTGATGGTGGCGGTGGTGCTGCCCATGCCGCGACGGGTGAGGGCACGCACCCGCGCTTCAAGTTCTTGCAATGAAAACGGCTTGGCCATGTAATCGTCAGCGCCGTAATCCAGGCCTTTGACGCGTTCTTCGACGCTGTCGGCGGCGGTGAGTATCAGCACAGGCATGCTGTTGCCACGCGCACGCAGGCGTTTCAACACCTCTAAGCCGTGCATTTTGGGCAGGCCCAGATCCAGAATAAACAAATCGAATTCGCTGGAGGTCATCAGCGCCGCATCTGCCTCGCTGCCGTTGGCCACGTGGTCTACCGCAGCGCCAGATGCCCGCAAGGTACGCAGCAAGCCGTCGGCCAGGACTTGGTCATCCTCTGCTATCAATATGCGCATGAGCCGTCTCCCAGGGGTTTTGCATGTCTGCTGAATTCATTCTAGGTGCGATAGTTACACGCGGGTGCGCAAAGCCCATGTCCTTCGGGTTAACGATAGGCGTTGCCATAGGCCTCCAAGCCCAGGCTCACCACGGTGGCCACCTCTTTGCCGACTTCGCTGCGGAACTCCGCCTCGGCCTGAGCCACCGCTTGTTCAAAGCCGCGTAACCAGTCAAGGCCATCCGCTGTGAACACAATCCGTTTGGCCCGCGCGTCCAGGCTGTCGGGCTCGCGCCGCACCAGTCCCCAGGCTTCGCATTGCGTCACCAAGTCGCCCATGGCTTGTTTGCTCATACCGGCCATGTCGGCCAGCTCACTCAAGCGCGCGCCGTTCAACGGCAAATGCCGGGTGATGTGTATGTGCGCCGCGCTCACCTTGTCGCGGGCCGCCAGATTCGCCAACGCCAGCGGCACATCGATGTGCTGCGCCATCAATTCCAACACCCGCTCGTCAAAACGGCGCATGGCGTGGCCGAGCAAGCGGCCTAAATGTGATTGGCGCCAGTCCAAAGCAGAAGCAAGCAAATTAAAAGACATGTCCATATCGTAAGGCAAACTGACCAAATAAAGTGTTTACAAGTTTTCACAAGGCAGATAAAGTACTGTTCAAGCATCCAGCCTGTGTTTCAGAACAGTGTTGGTAGTTCTTCCCAAACCATTGTCATTAAAGGAGTTTTCCATGGACAACGTGAAAAGCATCGCCGCCGCCGGTGAAAAAGCCAAAGCCCTGCAAGCCGCATTGGCGCAGATCGAAAAGCAGTTCGGTAAGGGCACAATCATGCGCTTGGGTGAAGGCGAGGTCATAGAAGACATACAAGTCGTGTCTACCGGCTCGCTGGGTTTGGACGTGGCTTTGGGTGTCGGCGGTCTGCCGCGCGGTCGGGTCATCGAAATCTACGGTCCAGAGTCCTCAGGCAAAACCACGCTGACATTGCAGGTCATTGCCGAAATGCAAAAAATGGCCGGTACTTGCGCGTTTGTGGATGCCGAGCACGCGCTGGACGTGCAATACGCGCAAAAGCTGGGCGTGAATTTGCAAGACCTGCTCATCAGCCAGCCTGACACGGGTGAGCAAGCTTTGGAAATTGTGGACAGCCTGGTGCGCTCCGGCGCGGTCGATCTGATCGTCATCGACTCGGTGGCCGCACTCACGCCCAAGGCCGAATTGGAAGGCGAAATGGGCGACTCCCTGCCCGGCTTGCAAGCCCGCCTCATGAGCCAGGCGCTGCGCAAACTCACCGCGCACATCAAGAAAACCAATTGCACCGTCATCTTCATCAACCAAATCCGCATGAAGATCGGTGTCATGTTCGGTTCACCCGAAACCACCACCGGCGGTAACGCGCTCAAGTTCTACGCATCGGTTCGTTTAGACATCCGCCGCACCGGCACCATCAAAAAAGGCGAAGAGTCCATCGGCAACGAAACCAAAGTCAAAGTGGTGAAGAACAAGGTCGCGCCGCCGTTCAAAACCGCCGAGTTCGACATTTTGTTCGGCGAAGGCATCAGCCGCCACGGTGAAATCATCGACATGGGTGTGATCGCCAAAATCGTCGATAAGTCCGGCGCATGGTATGCCTACAAAGGCGAAAAAATCGGCCAAGGCCGGGACAACTCCCGTGAATTCTTGCGCGAGAACCCCGAGTTGGCGTTTGAGATCGAAAACAAAGTGCGCGAATCGCTGAACATTCCATTGCTGGCGGCTGAGGTGGAAGAAACCAAGTTGCAAGCCGTCAAGTGAGCCAGGTGTTTCAACTGATACAAGGCGGCGCTGCCAAGCAGGACACAGCACCGCCCGGCGTGTCGCGCGACAAAACGCCGACGGTGAAGGCGCGCGCGGTCAGCCTGCTGGCGCAACGCGAATACTCACGTCAGGCCTTGCAAGAAAAACTGACAGCCGAAGGGCAAAGCCCCGAAGAGCTGGCGCAGGCCTTGGACCAGTTGCAAGCAAGGGGTCTGGTGGATGACAGCCGGGTGGCCGAAACCTTGGTGAATCGCCGTGCTGGAAAACTCGGTGGCATGCGCTTGCGCCAAGAGTTGCAAGCCAAAGGTGTGTCGCCCGAGGTGGTGGCAGACACCATGGCCGGTTTGAAAGCCTCAGAGCTGGCGCGGGCGCAAGCCATTTGGCTGAAAAAATTTGGTCAAACCGCCAAGGACGCAGCGACGCGCAACCGCCAGGCCCGGTTTCTGGCCACGCGCGGGTTTTCCAGCGACGTGGTGCGTCAAGTGGTGTCGGGCTTGGGTGAGGAAGAAAGTTAAGCCAGCGGCTTAGGCTTTCAGCATCAAGCGGATGTTTTGCACCGCCGCACCGCTGGCACCTTTGCCCAGGTTGTCCAGACGCGCCATCAACACCGCATGACCGTGGGTGTCATTCGAAAACACGCGCAGCTCCATGTGGTTGGTGTTGTTCAACGCGGTGGCATCCAGCTTCAAGTCGTCCGTCGGCGGCAACACGCGCACGCAAGGCTCGTGTGCATCATTGGTGCGCGCGTAGTGGGCAGCCAATGCCTCATGCAAATCATGTGCACTGACACTGCCTGGCAGTGACGACAAATGCAGCGGTATTTGCACAATCATGCCCTGCTTAAAGTTGCCTACGCTTGGCACAAACAGGGGGCGAGCGGTCAAACCGGTGCAGTGCATGATTTCAGGAATATGTTTGTGCGACAAACCCAGCGCATAGGCTTCAAACAGCGGGGCCTGACCCGCCTCATAGGCTTCAATCATGGCGCGACCGCCGCCTGAATAACCGCTGACTGAGGGCAGGCTTAATGGGAAGTCAACAGGAAGCAAACCGGCATCAATCAATGGCCGGATCAATGCAATCGCACCAGTGGCGTAGCAACCGGGATTCGCGACCCGGGAAGCATCCGCTATCAGCTGGGCTTGCCCCGGGCATAGTTCAGCAAACCCGTACACCCAGTCCGCATGCGTGCGGTGGGCGGTAGACGCATCAACAATGCGCGGCTTGTGACCGCTCAAGCTGTCGATCATGGCCACCGATTCACGCGCTGCGTCATCATGCAAACACAAGACCACCAGGTCGGCTGCTTGCATCAATGCGCGCTTGGCATCCGTGTCTTTGCGTTGCGCCGGGTCAATGCTGAGCAAGCGGATATGGCTAAACGCGGCAAGCTGTTCGCGGATTTGCAAACCGGTGGTGCCGGCTTCGCCGTCAATAAAAATCGTGTGCATGACAAAACTCTCAGATGAAATAAGACGAAGACAGCTTATTGGGCATCAATAAACCAAGCAAACAGGGAGAAAACCAGCCGTCAAAACTTGACACATTGCTGACAGTCAAACAGTCACATGATGCAATGCAGCATGATACATTTCGTTCCAGTTCAGCCCCGTATGGGCTTGCATCAAGGTCGGCATATCCGGCCATGGCCGGATTGAAAGCGAGAACTCATGAAAATTCACGAATACCAAGGCAAAGAAATTCTTCGCCAGTTTGCCGTACCGGTGCCGCGCGGCATCGCAGCCTTCACAGTGCAAGAGGCGGTGGAAGCCGCACAAAAACTCGGCGGCCCGGTCTGGGTGGTCAAAGCCCAGATCCATGCAGGCGGTCGCGGCAAAGGCGGCGGTGTCAAAGTCGCTAAAAGCATTGAGGATGTCAAACGACTGGCCACCGAGATTTTGGGCATGCAATTGGTGACACACCAAACCGGTGCCCTCGGTCAAAAAGTCCGGCGCTTATATATAGAAGACGGCGCTGACATCCAGAAAGAATATTACGTCTCCGTGGTCACCGACCGCGCCTCACAAAAAATCGCTTTCATCGCTTCCAGCGAAGGCGGCATGGACATAGAGCAAGTCGCGCACGACACGCCGGAAAAAATCATCACCGAATTGATTGACCCGTTGACCGGCTTAGGCGACGCGCAAGCGAAAAAAATCGCCGACGCGATTGGCATCCCGGCTGACTCCACCGCGCAAGCCGTCGATGTGTTCAAAAAGTTATTCACTTGCTACATGGACACCGATGCGTCGCTGGTGGAAATCAACCCGCTGAACCGCGACAGCAAAGGCAACATCATGGCACTCGATGCGAAGTTCAACTTCGATGCGAATGCCTTGTTCCGTCACCCCGAGATCGTGGCCTACCGCGACCTGGATGAAGAAGACCCCGCAGAAATTGAAGCCTCCAAATTTGACCTGGCCTACATCAGCTTAGACGGCAACATCGGTTGCCTGGTCAACGGTGCCGGTCTGGCCATGGCCACCATGGATACCATCAAATTGTTTGGTGCTGAGCCAGCCAACTTTCTGGATGTCGGCGGCGGTGCCACCCCGGAGAAAGTCACCGAAGCTTTCAAGATCATGTTGCAAAACCCCAAGGTCGAGGCGATTTTGGTCAACATCTTTGGCGGCATCATGAAATGCGACACCATCGCCCATGGCGTGATCACCGCTTGCAAAGCCGTGAACCTGAACGTGCCGCTGGTGGTGCGCATGAAAGGCACCAACGAAGACCTGGGCAAAAAAATGCTGGCCGAATCCGGTCTGCCCATCATCAGCGCCGACACCATGGCCGAAGCCGCACAAAAAGTGGTTGCCGCATTGCACTGAAACGCATTGGCAACCGCGCCCGGGCCTCACTGACTTGACCGCACACGGCGCGCAGTCCGGGCCCTTCGCTTGAACCACCCAAAGGATTCACAACATGTCCATCTTCATTAACAAAGACACCAAGGTCATCACCCAGGGCATCACCGGTAAAACCGGTCAGTTCCACACGGAAAAATGCCAGGAATACGCCAACGGCAAACACTGCTTTGTGGCTGGTGTGAACCCGAAAAAAGCCGGTGAATCGATTTTCAATATCCCGATTTACGCCTCGGTCAAAGAAGCTGCACACGAAACCGGCGCGACAGTCTCCGTGATTTACGTGCCACCCGCCGGTGCGGCTGAAGCCATTTGGGAAGCGGTGGAAGCCGACTTGGACTTGGCGATTTGCATCACCGAAGGCATCCCGGTGCGCGACATGCTGATGGTGCGCAACCGCATGAAAGCCAAAGAAGCCGCAGGCGGCAAACGCACACTGCTTCTTGGCCCCAACTGCCCGGGCCTCATCACACCGGATGAAATCAAAATCGGCATCATGCCCGGCCATATTCACCGCAAAGGCCGCATCGGCGTGGTGTCGCGCTCAGGTACTTTGACTTACGAAGCCGTGGCGCAACTCACCGAAATCGGTCTGGGCCAGTCCAGCGCTGTGGGCATTGGCGGCGACCCGATCAATGGTTTGAAACACATCGATGTCATGCGTGCCTTCAACGACGACCCCGACACCGATGCCGTCATCATGATCGGTGAAATCGGCGGACCCGACGAAGCCGAAGCCGCACGCTGGTGCAAAGCCAATATGAAAAAACCCATTGTCGGTTTCATCGCCGGTGTGACCGCACCAGCGGGCAAACGCATGGGACACGCCGGTGCGCTGATCAGTGGCGGTGCCGACACCGCAGAAGCCAAACTCGCTGTCATGGAAGAGTGCGGATTCAAAGTCACACGCAACCCGTCTGAAATGGGCAAATTGCTCAAGGCCATGCTGTAAATGATGGACTTTGTTGTCGGCCCGGACTTCTGGATCGGCCTGCTCAAAATCATCTGGATCAATATCGTGCTGTCAGGCGACAACGCGGTGGTGATCGCCATGGCTGCGCGTTCCTTGCGCCCCGAAGAACAAAGCAAGGCCATCATGCTGGGCTCGGGTTTTGCCGTCGTGTTGCGCATCGCTTTGACCTTCGTTGCCGTGCAACTCATGGCATGGCCTGCGGTGCAAATCGTCGGTGGCTTGCTGTTGCTGTGGATTGGCGCTCAGTTGCTGGACTCTGAGGACGAAAACGAAGAAGACGCCAAAACCCACCACAACTTGTATGCCGCAGTGCGCACCATTTTGATTGCCGATCTGGTGATGAGTCTGGACAACGTGATCGGTGTGGCCGCCGCAGCCAAGGGCAATGTGTTGTTGCTGACCATAGGCTTGGGCTTGAGCATTCCACTGGTCATATTCGGCAGCTCATTGATGATTGGTTTGATGACACGGTATCCCATCATCATCAAGTTCGGCGCGGCGCTCATTGGCTGGGTAGCTGGTGAAACATTGATCAGCGATGTGCTGGTCGCCCATTTCATCAGCCATATGACTTGGCTGCATTGGCTGGTGCCCGCCGGCTGCGCCTTGCTGGTGCTGGCCATCGGTCGTTGGAGAGCATCGCTAAAGACGCCGTCAGAATCAGGCGACGCGCCTACAGCACCGGGTTAAGCGTTTATCAAGCAATTTTTCAGCTGCACTTTCACCGTAACCCAATGGCAGCTTGAAAAATCCTGCTTCCATTTATTCAAAGGAGCAGACATGGACAAACAAAACGGTTTCACATTGATTGAACTGATGGTGGTGGTTGCCATCATCGGCATACTGGCGTCTTTGGCCGTACCGGCTTACCAGGACTACAGCGTGCGGGCCCGCGTCAGCGAGGGCCTGAGTCTGGCTGGCGTGGCCAAGACGCAGGTGCAAGACGTGTTCAGCAGCGGCACGTCGTCGACAACGGGTTATGCAGCAGGCTACACCTCGCCCGCGGCCACGGCCAACATCAAAAGCATTGCTATCAGTTCAGCCAGCGGTGTGATCACCATCACCACGCAGAAAAATGCAGGCAATGGCACCTTGTTGCTGGTGCCGTTCACAGGCACAACCAGTGCGGCCAGTGCGCTGCCGGATGCCACAGCCGAGTTCAGCATTCCAGAGCAGTCAGCCGTTGCCTGGCGTTGCCTGGCCAAGAATGCCACTGTGCCAACCGGCATCACATTGAGCGCCACGCCTACGCTGGACGCCAAGTACGCGCCGAATGAATGCCGGTGATGGTTGTCAAGACCGGTTGCCAAAGCGGGTGACCGGTCTTGTTAGCTGATGTGCTTCACCTACCCCGCCACAAAACTCCCGCTCTTACCGCCATGCTTCTCCATCAATTTCACACCGTTGATGGTCATGCCCCGGTCCACCGCTTTGCACATGTCGTAAATGGTGAGCAAGGCCACTTGCACCGCGGTTAAGGCTTCCATCTCTACGCCGGTCTGGCCGTGGGTTTCAACGGTGGCGGTGCAACTCACTCGGGCCGGGTCGTGGTGGGTAGAGAAGTCCACCGCAACACGCGTCAGTGCCAACGGGTGGCACAAGGGAATCAGGTCTGAGGTTTTTTTGGCGGCTTGTATGCCTGCGATGCGGGCGATGCCGATGACATCGCCTTTTTTGGCAGTTCCGGCTTCAACCAAAGCCAATGTGTCCGGCAGCATGAGGATGTCGCCGCAGGCAATTGCAATGCGGTGGGTGCTGGTTTTGGGTCCGACATCGACCATGTGGGCTTGGCCTTGAGCATCAAAATGGGTGAGTGACATGGTGATTGACCTGTTGAATCGATAAGTAAATAGAAGACTGCGGCCGCCCGGTCAGTGATCGAGGGTTAACATGGATAGTTGATCATACGGTTTTGCCGAATCTACCTTGAACCACCCCATCCGTCGTCGTCACTACCTGGCTGTGAGCCTAGCACTGGCAAGCGCTTTGGCCGCTGCGCCGGCACCTGCGCAAAACACTGCCGCGCGATTGCCGCACATTGGCGACGGCAACAGCATGAGTGTGGCCCAGGAGCGCAAGCTGGGCGAAACCATCATGCGGCAAATCATCCCCGACCCGGATTACCTGGACGACCCGGTGCTGGTCGAATACCTGCAAGCCATCTGGCTGCCTTTGCGCGAATCTGCCAAACAACTGGGCAATCTCACGCCCGAGCTGGATGAGAGTTACGGCTGGAGCCTGTTCCTGGTGCGAGAACGTTCTGTGAATGCGTTTGCACTGCCCGGCGGTTACATGGGCGTGCACCTGGGCTTGATCGCCATTGTCAGCAGCCGCGATGAACTGGCGGCAGTGTTAGGTCATGAACTCAGCCACATCACACAACGCCATATTGCTCGCATGCAAGACAGCCAGGGTCGGCAAACACCCTTCATGGTGGCCAGTATTTTGCTGGGCGTGCTGGCTGCCAGCAAAAGCCCGGATGCAGGCAATGCCATGATCATGGGCGGTACCGCCTCGGTGGCGCAGGGTCAGTTGAATTTTTCACGCGACATGGAGCGCGAAGCCGACAGGCTGGGCTACGGCGTGATGACCAACGCCGGGTTTGAACCGCAGGGCGTGGTCAGCATGTTTCAAAAACTGGCGCAAGCCTCCAGGCTGAATGACAGCGGCGGATTTCCTTATCTGCGCTCTCACCCTTTAACCACCGAGCGCATCGGCGATATGCAGTCACGCATGGGTGTGAATTCCCCTGATAGCAAACAGTCCTCACTGACCATGGCGCACGCCATGATGTCGGCCAGGGCGCGTGCAATGATGAGCAAACGATCGGAGGAAATTCAAGGTTTGGTGCTGGCTTATGAAAATGACAAAGAGCCGGATCGTTCAGCAGCGGCCCGTGCCGGTTTGCTCTATGCCGCCGTGATGGCCTACACCGAACAACGACAGCCGGGCAAAGCCATTGAAGCGATGAATAAGCTCTTGACGCTGGCGGCCACTGACCCTGAAGCTTTGGTGGCGGCGCGGTGGTTGGCCGCAGACACGGCCAGACGCCTGGGTAAATACAACGAGTGTCTGGGTTTTCTCAAGGATTTGCCGCCGACGCGTTCGCAACTGCTGTTGCAATCCAGTTGCAGAGTGTCTTCACGTCAAAACGCCTTATCGCAGCAGGCTTTGGATCAATTGCAACTCTGGCTGGCAGACTACCCGACAGATGCGCTGGCTTGGGAAGTGTCAGCCCAAGCCTATAACCAGTTGGGTCAGCACTTGCGTTCACTTCGCGCCGAGGCCGAGGCCAAAGCGGTACGGCTGGATGAAGCCGCTGCCATCGACCGTTTGCGCGCGGCCCAGTCGCTGGTGCGTGAACTGACGCAAAAAGGCCAACTGGATTTGGGTGACCAACAGGAGTCTTCCATCATTGACGCGCGGCTTCGCACACTTGAAGCCAGGCGGCGCGAGTTATTGCAACCCCACCGGTGAACCCATGGTTGAGAAAAGCATACACATCACCGATATTGAAGCGGCCATCAACCACTGGCGGGCATTGAAGCCGTCACCGGACGGCGTGACACTGGCGCCCGAACTGCGTGCGCTGGCCGAGGTGTATGCCTTGATGGTTTATCACCGACAGGAAGAGGCCGCTGAACAAGGCTTCCCTGCCAAAGCCTATGAGGCCTGGCGCGCTTGGTACGACACCACACCGGACACGCCTTGTATTGCCATTTGTTCCACCAGCCAGGGTGACCCGATATGCAAAGGCTGCGGCAGAACCTTTGAAGAAGTGCAGTACTGGACAGAGATGAGCCCGGGTGCCAAACGCCATGTGTGGCGGCGCATCACGCTGTCGCGCTCATCCTGGCGTTTCAACCGTTATTCAGAACGGGCGGCAGAAGGCATTTAAACCCGTTTGGCCAGACTGGCCGCCAGACCGGTATAGGTCGCCGGTGTCAGCGCCAATAAACGGTTTTTTTCTTCCTCGGGAATAGACAGTTTGACAATCAAACCGTGCAAGTCTTCGCGGGTCACGCGTTGCCCGCGTGTGACTTCTTTCAATTGCTCGTACGCGCCGCTGACCCCGTAGCGACGCATCACTGTTTGTATGGGCTCGGCCAGCACTTCCCAGGCGTTGTCCAAGTCGTGTTGCAAAGCCGCGGTGTTCAATTCGAGTTTGTTCAGGCCTTGCAGCAGTGACTGGTGTGCCAATACTGCATAGCCCAGCGCCACACCCATATTGCGCAACACGGTGCTGTCGGTCAAATCGCGTTGCCAGCGGCTGATGGGCAGTTTTTCACTCAGGTGACGCAGCATGGCGTTTGACAAACCCAGGTTACCTTCGGCGTTTTCAAAATCAATCGGGTTGACTTTGTGCGGCATGGTGGAGGAGCCGATTTCACCGGCTTTGAGCCGCTGCTTGAAATAACCCAGCGACACATAGCCCCAGATGTCGCGCGACAAATCAATCAACAAAGTGTTGGTGCGGGCCACGGCATCGAACAGCTCGGCCATGTAGTCATGCGGCTCAATTTGAATGCTGTAGGGCTGAAATGTCAGGCCCAAACCCAATGCGTCTGTGGCTGCTGCCGGTGAGTCGGTGGTCTCAATCACACGGCGTGAAAACGCTTCCCAGTCGAAATCGGCGCGGGCCGACACATGGGCATTGAAGTTGCCAACCGCGCCGTTCATCTTGGCCAACAAGGGCACGTGCGCAATGCGCGACATCGCGGTCTCTAAACGCACCAGCACGTTCGCGATTTCTTTGCCCACTGTGGTCGGGCTGGCAGTCTGGCCGTGGGTGCGGCTGAGCATGGCTTGGCCCGCGTATTGGTGCGCCATCTCGCGCAGTTTGACGGCCACGGCTTGCAGCCCCGGCAACAGCACCTGCGCGCGCGCCGCTTTCAATTGCAATGCGTGGCTGGTGTTGTTGATGTCTTCGCTGGTACAGGCAAAGTGGATGAATTCCAGCGTGGGTGCGAGTTCGTTTTTCAATGCATCGGACAAACCGGGGCGTTGGCATTGCGCCTTGAGCCAGTACTCCACCGCTTTGACATCGTGGTTGGTGGTTTTTTCAATCTGTTTAATGGCCACTGCGTCTTCGGCTGAAAAATCCGCCACCAGTTGTCGCAAGAACACGCGGGCCGCAGCAGAGTAGGCAGGGAATTCGGGCATGCCGCTGTCGGACAAAGCCAGCAACCAGGTCACTTCCACTTGCACCCGCCGGTGCATGAAGCCTTGTTCGCTCATTAAAGGTCTGAGGGTGGAGAGTTTGGCGGCGTAGCGGCCATCCAGCGGAGAGAGTGCGGAAATAGCGTGATCAGTCATCGCTGGATTTTAGGGCTTATGACTTGTGTCAAAGTAGCGCATGAGTGTGTCTATAAAATGAATTGAGAACAACCAGATTGATGACATATGAAATTGATAGGCGCAGTGGCCAGCCCGTATGTGCGCAAAGTGCGCATCGTGATGGCAGAAAAAAAACTCGAATACGAATTTTTACTAGATAACGTGTGGGCCAGCGACTCCACCATCACCCAATCCAACCCCTTAGGCAAAGTACCGTGTCTGGTGATGGAAGCCGGTGAAGCCCTGTACGACTCGCGTGTGATCGTGGAATACCTGGACACCTTGTCGCCGGTCGGCAAGCTGATTCCGCCCAGTGGACGTGAACGCACCGAAGTCAAGGTGTGGGAAGCGCTGGCCGACGGTGTGTTGGATGCCGCCATTGCCGCCCGGCTTGAAGCGCATTGGGATGGACGCACCGAGGCCGAACGCAGCCAAGCATGGATTGACAGACAACTCAGCAAAGTGCACGACGGTTTGGCCGCGATGTCAAAAGGGCTGGCTGAAAATGCTTTGTGTTGCGGCATCCACTTAAGCTTGGCAGACATTGCTGTGGGTTGTGCCTTGGGTTATTTAGATTTTCGTTTCCCCAATATCGCCTGGCGACGCGACTACCCCAATTTGGAACGTTTGCAAGACAAGCTGATGCAACGCAGCAGCTTCATTGAAACCGTACCCGCATAAGCCGAGGCTGACAACAGGTTCAGCTATTGACCCGTTTTTTCAGCCAGCGCATCAAGCCGCCGACCCAGGGTAATTTTTCATACAACTCTTCGGCGGCATCCCAATAATCCCGGTGAGACTGAACCCGCCATTCGCCTAGGCGGTTGAGCGCGAACACCAGATGCGAGCCGCCGTGTATGCATTGCTCCACATCGCGCTGCATGGTTTTGAAGCGGAATAAAAAATCCCAGACCAGAAAACACTGGTTGCCTTGCACCAGACGCGAGGTGACGACAAAGCGCGGTTGGTACAGGCTGTCAAACATGTGTTGAAACACCGCTTGCACTTGGGCAATGCCTTGCACGTCTTTGAACGGGTCTTTGAAGCGGGCATCGTCCGCATACCAGTCGCCCATGCGGGCAATGTCGGTGGCTTGCAGTTGCTCAAATGCCAACACCAGTTCATCGACCAAAGCTTCGGGCACGGCGTGTGTGGTGTCCATGTTTACAAACCTGTGAATTGACGAACCAGCGGGAAATACCAGCGATAAGGCAATAAGCGCAGCAAGCCCATCACCCGGGTAAAGCGCTTGGGGAAATGGATGTTGAACAAGCCATCGCGCCAGCCTTGCAGCATGGCTTGCGCGGCTTGTGCCGGGCTGATCAAGGCGGGCATGTGGAAACTGTTTTGTGCGGTTAAGGGCGTGGCCACAAAGCCCGGGTGCACCACGCTCACGCCAATGCCTCGGTCTTTCAAATCTATGTACAGCACTTCAGCCAAATGCGTGAGTGCGGCTTTGGTCGGGCCATAGGCCAGGCTATTGGGCAGACCGCGATAGCCCGCGACGCTGGAGACCAGGCTGAGGTGACCGCGTCCTTGGGCCAGCAGCACGGGCAGCACCGCGTCCAATAAAAACAATGCACCGGTGTAATTCACATTCAGGTGTGTTTGCATGCTGGCCAGATCAAACGCGGTGGCGGTTTCTGGTTTGTAATAACCGGCGCAATAAATCACCACATCCAAACCGTGTTGCGCTTGCAAATCGGCAGCGGCTTGTTGGATCGCATCAGCGTCGGTCACATCCACCGGCAAGGCCAAAGACCCGGGGTGGCTGTTGACAAACTCTTGCAGCAGACTGGCTTGGCGGGCCGACACACACACGCGGGCACCGGCGGCATGCAGCGCCTCGGCGCAGGCCAGTCCTATGCCGCTGGAGGCGCCAACCAGCCAGACGCTGCGCCCGTGCCAATCGGTCACAGGCGGGTTGAACGGGGTCAATAAGGCCATGGTGTTTAAGCGCGTTTGGTGAAAGACAAAGTGACTTCACCCAGAAAAATACCGAACTTGGACATAGAGGCTTTGTTCAACATCACTTGCTCGTTCATCAAATACATCCAGTCATCGAACTGCACTTGCCATACTTGGTCGTTGACCGGCAAGGCCAGGGTGTAACGCCAGTTGAATGCATTGCCGCGCGTGCTGCCTTGGGCCGTGCCCACCACATCACCGGCTTGACCGCTGTAGCGTCCGTCGCCCAGATGCGTCAGTGTCCAAATGCGTTTTTGTCGGGTGCCGTCGCTGTACACAAAGTCTTCGTCAAGCACGCCTTGCTCGCCGTTCCATTGGCAGTTCATCACCACCGTAAAACGCTTCACCACTTTGCCCGAGCGGTCGGTGAAGATGCCCCAAGCATCGACGATGCCGTTGAAATACTGGCGCAAATCCAGCGCAGGTTGTTCGCTGGCGTAATCATTCACAGAAGGACCGGTACAACCGCTTGCGGCAAGTGCGGCAGAAGCAGTGGCTAAAAGCAGGGTGCGTCTTTGCATATTTATTCCATAGGTTGTATGTGTCGGGTGGATATGAAAAGCACCCAAGCGGCCAGCAGTTTCAACAGACACGGTATCAGAGCATAAGCCCAACTCAGCGCCAGCAAGGCAGGTGCATCGCGTGAACCGCTGCTGTAGCCCAGCCATTGCAACAAGGGCAGGCTGATACCGGCGGCCAAGGCGAGGTTCAATTTGGTGGCCACTTGCCACCAACCCAGGTAGGCACCGCTGTGTGTTTGGTCGTGTTGCGGTGATTGCAACAAGCCGTTGAGCAAGGCACCGGGCACGATCAAATCTGCACCCAAGGCCAAGCCGGAAAACACACACACCAAGGTATAGGCCAACTCATCCCCCGCGCCCAGACCCAGCGCCCAGATGAACACGGCCACCGTCATCCCCATGCCGGTCAGCCAAGTCACACGCAGGCCGACACGCGCTATGCATTGGAGCCAAAGCGGCATGGACAGTGCTGCCGCGAAAAAATACGCGCCTAAAAATTGGCTGTGCAAACTCTGCGGCAGTTGCAAGCGGTCCTCGACAAAAAACAGCATCAGCGTGGCCGGTATGGCGGACGCAATGCCATTCAACATGAACACCAGCAGCAGACGGCGAAACCCGGCATTCGCCCACGGTTGGCGCAAACTGCCAGTCAAGCTCAGTTTGACAGGGGAGGCTGTGATGATGGGCTCGGGGCGCGGCGCAAACCACCAGGCCCACATCGACAAGGCCAGCAAACAGACAAAGCCGCTGACCAGCGCTTCCATGCCCCACAGCCCCGGCACCAATGACGCAAGCACCACGCCGCACAAGCCCAGGCCTTCGCGCCAGCCCACCAGTCGGCTGCGACTTGCCGCATCGCCGCCCAGTTGGGCGCCCCACGCTTGCAAGCCGATATTCAAAAAGCTGTAGCAGACATAGCTTGTCAGCAATGCAGCCAACACCACGCCCAGCAGCACATCCAGTGTGACGTTGGTGCCAATGAGCCAATGCGGGAAGAAGAGGAGCAAAAACCCCATGGCCAACAACAACGCAGCCAGCCAGCTGCGGCGCAGCAAGCGCAAGCCGCCGCGCGCCAGCAAGGTGTCAATCCAATGGCCAAGTGCCGGGTCCAACACGGCATCCAAGATGCGAGTCACCAGCAACAGGCCGCCAATCAAACCCAGTGACACACCAAAGCGGTTGGCAAAGTAGTGCGGCCACATGACATACAAAGGCAGTGCCACAAACGCCAGTGGCAAGGCGGGCAGACCCAGCAAAGCCAATGCGCGGGTCGGCCAAGGTTTCATACCGGTTTTTGCAAAGTGAACTGCACCACGTCGGTGTTGTGTTCTAAAAACGCGGCTTCGCAATACGCCAAATAAAACAGCCAGGTGCGCTCAAAGCGCTGATCAAAGCCCAGAGCAGGCAGGTGCTCTTTGACTTGCAAAAACGACTCGCGCCAGCGTTTGAGTGTTTCGGCGTAATCCAGGCCGAACGCGAATTGGTCGACGACTTGCAAACCCGCAGCCCGGGCCTGCGCCACAAAGGTTTGCGTGCTGGGCAAAAAGCCGCCCGGGAAAATGTATTGCTGAATGAAGTCGGTGCCCAAGGCATAACGCTCAAACAGCGCATCATCAATCACGATGCTTTGAATGCAGGCGCGACCGCCGGGCTTGAGCAAGCGGGCCACGGTTTGGAAATAGGTTGGCCAGAATTCGCGGCCCACGGCTTCGATCATTTCAATCGAACAAATCGCGTCATACGGGCCGTCGTTGGTGTCGCGGTAATCCTGCAAGCGCAAATCAGCGGCAATCGCCTGCGCGTGCAAGCGTTCGGTGGCGTAAGCCAGTTGCGACGGGCTCAAGGTGATGCCGGTCATGTCAGCGCCGAATTCACGCGCCCCGATGTCTGCCAAGCCGCCCCAGCCGCAGCCGATTTCCAGCACGCGTGCGCCTGCTTGTGCGTTGACCATGCGCAAAGCGCGACGCAC
>CANNRV010000015.1 GCA_947508145.1 Comamonadaceae bacterium | reverse complement strand
GCCCACAGGGACGGGTACTCGCCCCGGTGTTCCTGCACCATGCGTACAGCGCGTTCGCGCATTTCTGCTGAAAAACGATTCGATTTCTTGTTCATGGCTCCATCTTCTCAAAGTTTGGAGCCTCCTCAAAACCCGGGGCGATTCAGACACCCCCCAACAGACGAGCTTTGAGCGAAGGCCCGTTGTATCTTGAAGCTAGCTCCCAAGTAGGTCAATGCTAATGTGATACCTTAAGCGATCACACCCACAATGCTGCTTTGCGGATAACGGTCAAGCGCAAGAATGGGCATGGTGTCATGGCAGAGATAACCAATAAAATATTGGACGAGGCTAACTCAGCCATTGTGTACAAGCCCAAAGCCTTGGCAGTCAGGATAAACACGTTGAACTTTGACATCGCAAAGAATTTGCAGCGCACACCCCGTAATCATGAACAGTATCAAGGCATTACTTACTTTTTCAGTCCATTTGCCAGTTGGAAATGTGGCTGCAATGAGAATTTCAAAGGTTTGCTATGTCAAGTCATCCCAAATAAAAAAGCAATGTACAGGGTCACTGATGAGGAAATTAGAATGACTCCAAACAGATTGAGTAACAGACCTAGAAAGAGATGGGGATTCATAATACCCGCAGAGGTGTTTCATCAATCACTCAAGTGCATTGCGCTTCTAACCTGAGTTTGCCAGTCATTGAATAAATTATATCGCTATGATAAATAAAAAACCTAAAATAGCATTCATTGTTACCAGCGTATTAATCGTGCATTTTTTTTTAGATTCGCACTTAAAAAAATTATCTAAAGATTATGAAATAACTTTAATAGTAAAAAATGATTTCCCTGAATTGATTAAGAATTTAAATATTGCTAATGAAATAAAATTTATTAATATAGAGAGAAAACTGAATATATTTAAAGATCTTGCTGCATTAGTTCATTTATTAATTTATTTGCGAGGAAAAAATTTCGCACTTGTGCATTCATTTGGTACCAAAGCGGGTTTATTGGGTATGCTTGCATCATTATTTTATTTTGTTCCAAATAGGATTTATACCTATCAAGGTGAAGTTTGGATAAATAAAAAAGGAATTTGGCGTGAAATATTGCGCACAGTAGATAAAATCATCGGTCTATGTTGCACTAATATACTTGTCGTTAGTTTTTCAGAATTGAATTTTTTAATTGATAATAAAATTATTAATTCAAAAAAAGCAACTGTTTTGGGTAATGGCTCAATAAGTGGTGTTGATTTAGTTAAATTTAGTCCAAATCTCGAAATTAGAAAAGTGGAAAGAGAAAAAAGAGGTTACAAGGATTCGGATATCGTTTTTTTATATTTAGGCCGAATTAATTATGAGAAAGGCATTCATGAATTAATATCTGCTTACAAACTGCTTGAGCGACATAATCTGAATATTAAATTGTTATTGGTTGGTCCGCTTGATGGTATTTCTGAAGTTGAATTATCGTTGTTGATAAGCAAAAATAGTAATATTCAATATGAAAAATTTACTGATTGCCCTCAAAATATGTTCCGATGTTCGGATATTTTAGTTCTGCCTAGTCATAGAGAAGGTTTTGGTGTGGTTGTAATTGAGGCTGCTGCGGTTGGTATTCCAACTATTGGCTCCCGTATATATGGAATTTCCGATTCATTAATAGAAAATCATACAGGTTTAATGTTTGATATGGGGGATCATTATGACCTATACCTTACTATGCTGAGATTGGTTAATGATAGTTCACTTCGAACTAAACTAGGAAATTCTGCTCGTACTCGAGTGATTAATAATTTTGATTCTGAATATGTTTTATCTGAAATAAAGCAATTCTATGATGCCTTAAAATTGAAATAATAAATATAATGATATTAATATCTGGGTCAAGCGGATTTGTTGGTAAATACTTGTGTGATTTTTTTCGTAAAAAAAATCTCTTATTTCGTATTATTTCGAGGTCTCAATTTCATTATTTAAAATTTGCAGACAATATGGGTCAAGGTGAGTTGCAGAATGGCTCGGAATTAATTAAATCATTAACTGAAGTAGATACAATAATTCACTTGGCAGCCCGCGTTCATGTCATGAATGACAAGAGCTTTGATCCCTTGTCTGAATTCAGGCGAGTCAACGTCGAAGGCACCAAAAACCTGGCAAGACAAGCTGCTAAAGCCGGTGTTAAACGTTTCATTTTTTTAAGTTCAATCAAGGTCAATGGTGAGGCAAGCTTACCGGGCAAGCCCTTTACCGCTGACGATATCCCCAATCCGGAAGATGCGTATGCGATATCAAAGTTTGAAGCAGAGCAAGCACTTTTCGAAATAGCTGATCAATCTGGAATGCAGGTAGTCATCATCCGTTGCCCTTTGGTATACGGTGAAGGCGTGAAAGCCAATTTCCAAACACTGATGAAACTGGTGCGCTCTGGATTACCGCTGCCTTTGGGTGCAGTTACTGAGAACCGCCGAAGTCTAGTAGCCGTTGACAATTTGGTTGATTTCATTTTCACTTGTATCAGCCACCCCGCAGCAGCCAATCAAGTTTTTCTGGTGAGCGACGGCGAAGACCTGTCTACTGCCGAATTACTTCATCGTATGTATAAAGCCCATGGCTCAACAGACAGATTATTCAAGATCCCCCTAAGCATCATGAAAATCGCTTCAAATATTGCAGGGAAATCAAATTTTTATCAGCGCCTGTGTGGCTCTTTGCAAATTGACATCAGCAAATCCAGGCAGATTTTGGGGTGGACACCCCCTGTATCTGTCGATGTAGGTTTGCGTCGTACTTTTAACGGGCATTGAATGAAGCGGACATTTGATCTGTTGCTTGGTGTGATGGCATTGGTTTTTTTGTGTATTCCTTTGTTGCTGGTTGCTATGGCGGTCAAATTCACTTCGCAGGGACCTGCTATCTATTGGAGCCATCGCGTAGGTCGTCATAACCGCTTATTCATCATGCCTAAATTCCGCAGTATGCGAATTGATACACCCGCCGTGGCTACGCATTTGTTGGCTGACCCCCGGTCTTACCTGACTCCTATTGGCAGTTTTTTGCGCAAAAGCAGTCTGGATGAACTACCTCAACTGTGGAGTATTTTGAAAGGTGATATGAGTTTTGTGGGTCCCAGGCCTGCCTTGTTTAATCAGGATGACTTGATTGCACTCCGTACTCAGGCGCAAGTGCATTTATTGCCGCCGGGGTTGACCGGTTGGGCCCAAGTCAATGGCAGAGATGAGTTACCGATTCCGGACAAAGTTAAACTGGATGTTGAATACATGCGCAGACAATCTTTTGTGTTCGATATCTATATCTTGTGGTTGACTGTGCTGAAAGTTGTCAAGCGCGATGGTGTGTCTCACTGAGCCGCAAGCATTTATTGAAGAAATCCGACCAACTTGAACTCATTATTCCAACACACTGCTAAGCCGCTTCTGTTCCTGCCTCGTTTGGCAAAAAGAGCGCTGGTTCTCATGCTGGATGCAAGTTTGTGTGTTTTCACCGTGTGGCTGGCTTTTTATTTGCGGTTGGGAGAATTCATACCGCTGACTGGCACTTCTCAATGGTTTCCTGGCATGGCAGTCATTGCATCGCTGCTGTTTGGTATTCCTGTGTTCATCAAGTCCGGCTTATACAGAGCCATCTTTCGCTACAACGGCTTGCCCGCACTCATGGCGATGTCAAAGGCCATGTTTATTTATGGTTTGCTATTCGCTGCAGTTTTTACAGGCATCGGCATCAAAGGTGTACCCAGAACCATCGGTTTGATTCAACCTGTATTGCTTTTGCTTTTTGTAGGCGCTTCGCGTATGTTTGCGCGTTTCTGGCTGGGTGGTTTATACCTCGACATATTGAAAAAAACAAAACTTCCGCAGGTTTTGATCTACGGTGCAGGTGCAGCAGGGCGTCAACTGGCTTTGGCCATGGCTAACAGCAGTGACATGAGGGTCATCGGTTTTTTAGATGACGACGCACGCTTGCATGGCAGTTTGTTGAATGAATTGCCCATTTACAACCCGCTGGAGTTGGCTGAATTAACCGGCTCACTGTCTATCACCGATGTTCTGCTGGCATTACCTGCTGCCACACGTGAACGAAGAAACGACATATTGAAACAGTTAGCCGAGTTCAAACTGGCTGTTCGTAATTTGCCTGACCTGGGAGATATTGCCACTGGCCGCATCAGCATGAGTGATTTGCGGGATCTGGATGTGGATGATTTACTGGGCAGGGAGCCGGTCAGTCCTGACCAGGTGTTACTTCATAAAAACATCGCAGGGCGAACAGTATTAGTGACCGGTGCAGGTGGCAGCATCGGCAGTGAACTGTGTCGGCAGATTTACAAACTTCAGCCACGTGTCTTGCTGCTCGTAGATACCAGCGAATTTGCTTTGTACCAAATTCACCAGGAGTTGGAAAATATTCATCAACGTGAATCGGGCGAAAGTAAAGCGAATGATCAGCAAGTTGTTGTGCAAATCATTCCATTATTGGCTTCGGTATGCGATGAGAACCGTATCAACGCCATCATGGCTTCTTGGAAGCCAGATACCGTCTACCATGCTGCTGCCTATAAACATGTGCCCTTGGTAGAGCACAATCCCGCTGAGGGCGTGTTTAACAATGTATGGGGAACGATGGTCTGTGCCTTGTCCGCCGCCCGGCATGGCGTTAACAATTTTGTTCTTATCAGCACTGACAAGGCTGTGAGGCCTACCAATGTCATGGGCGCATCCAAGCGATTGGCGGAAATGGTTTTGCAAGCGCTGACTACCGCTCCTGCTGACTCGTTGCCCGGGGTAGTGAAGAGTCACTCGACCTGTTTTTCCATGGTTCGTTTTGGCAATGTCTTGGGGTCAAGTGGTTCTGTCGTGCCTTTATTCAGGCAGCAAATTAAAAACGGCGGCCCTGTCACCTTGACTCACAAAGACATCACGCGGTTTTTCATGACCATTCCTGAGGCTGCGCAATTGGTGATTCAAGCTGGGGCAATGGGACAAGGCGGGGATGTGTTCGTGCTGGACATGGGTGCACCAGTGAGAATTTTTGATCTCGCTACGCGAATGATTGAGTTATCTGGTTTGAGTGTGAGGAACGAGTTCAAGCCTGATGGCGACATTGAAATCGCCATCACTGGTTTGCGTCCGGGCGAAAAACTGTTCGAAGAACTGTTGATTGGCAACAATCCGGTGGTTACAAGCCATCCCCGCATCATGAAAGCTCAGGAAGATTTTGTTCCCATGTCCGAGCTGCAAAACGACTTAAATCAAATACAGCTTGCGATACGTTCAAATGATGTGAAAGAACTTCAAAAACTGTTAAAGCACTTGGTAGCAGGCTATGTGCCACATGGTGAGTTGGTGGACTGGGTGCATGTGGCGCAGCAGAATGCCACACCCAATTGCAGCTGATATTCATTTAATTGTCATACAGCAGTGAAACAATTCACTGCATGACATTCGGTATACGCAAAGCTGTATTTCCTATCGCCGGTCTCGGCTCGCGATTTCTTCCTGCCACCAAAGCGTCTGCCAAAGAAATGCTGCCCGTGGTAGACAAGCCGCTTATTCAATATGCGGTTGAAGAAGCCTACGAAGCAGGTATACGCCACATGATATTTGTCACGGGCCGCACCAAGCGAAGCGTCGAAGACCATTTCGACACGGCATATGAGTTGGAGAACGAACTCGAGCAAGCCGGAAAAACCGAACTGCTGAAAATCGCGCGAGGTATCTCGCCTGATGACATGGTGTGCAGTTACGTGCGCCAATCACGCGCTTTGGGTTTAGGCCATGCGGTGTTGTGCGCCGAACCGCTGGTGGGTCACGAGACCTTTGCTGTGTTGCTGGCAGACGATTTGATGGTGGGTCAGCCTTCCATCACAGCACAAATGGTCAGGCAATTCGAGCAATTGCAATCCAGCGTGCTGGCGGTGCAGGATGTGCCACTGGAACACACCAACCGCTATGGCATTGTCAGCGGTGCTTGTGTCAGCTCCAGCCTGACATCGCTGACCGGCATTGTGGAGAAACCCTTGCCGGCTAATGCACCTGGCACGCTGGCTGTGGCAGGGCGTTACATACTCACAGCCGGCATATTTGAAGAATTGAAAAACACACCCAAAGGTGCGGGTGGTGAGATTCAATTGACAGATGCGATTGCACAACTATTAACAAAAGAACAAGTGTTTGCCTTTCGTTACCAAGGCACACGATATGACTGCGGCAGCAAGCTCGGCTTTTTACAAGCCACAGTCGATTTGGGTGAACGCCACCCGCAAGTAGGCGCAGAATTTTCCGCCTGGCTGTCTGCCCGCTGCTGACAGTCGCGTTTCAAACTCCCTCTGTATTTGGTCAGTTGCTTACACGACCTAAAAGGCGTTAATGCCTA
Source organism: Comamonadaceae bacterium (assembly GCA_947508145.1). Lineage (GTDB taxonomy): Bacteria > Pseudomonadota > Gammaproteobacteria > Burkholderiales > Burkholderiaceae_C > Limnohabitans. The sequence continues at coordinate 13,751 of CANNRV010000015.1, read as the reverse complement.
GGTTTACCCTTGCCTTATGAATGATATAAATGGCTTGTCTTTTGGAAAAAACATGCCCGTCAACAATTTGATTTCAACGCTTGTGCGTTCTTTGGTGTTATTGCTTGTATGTCAATGGTCTTGCGCCTGGTCCGGGCTGCTGGTGAAACAAGACATTGATACTTTGTTTGCTGACAAATACCTGGTCGGTGAATTACAGCCCAACATGCCGTTATGGCCTTTGTTCACGCCCAATCTGATTGATCCACAAGCCAAACCTGAACTCAAAGCCTATGCGTTTGAGACCATCGATTTCGAGCCGGTGCGTGGTTACGGCGGCAAGCCGATTGATGTGCTGGTGGTGATGGATGTGAACGGCCATTTTTTGGAATCGAAATTGATTGACCATAAAGAGCCCTTGTTCAGGTCAGAGGCTGGTATCGCCAAGTTGACGAAATTTGCTGCCCAATTCACTGGTTTAACAGTTCGCCACAACGTAGAAATTTTTGATTTCAAGGCAACGCCCAGGCATGATGACAAATACGCTGCGCTTCACGGGGTGCAGGCGGGCACCGTCAGCGCCAAGGCCATCACCAAAACCATATTGCTGTCAGCTGCGTCTGTCGCCATTGCGCATGCAGAGGCCGCAGACATTGGGCAAATCGCCGGTGCTTCTGCGGCAAGCGCTAGGCACAAGCCGCAAAATGAAGAATACACACCGATGGGTTGGAGCGATTTGCTCTCCCAAAAAATGGTCAGCGTGCAAAATTTCACGCGTGCTGACATAGAAAAAACCTTTGCCGACACCAAAGCCGCAGGCAGCGACAAGCTGGCCGGCGCCAACCCGAATGAACTCGCGTTGACCGTGCATGTGGCCTTGGTCAGTGTGCCTGCGATTGGCCGCAACTTATTGGACAACGATGGCTGGCGCTTGCTCAGTACCAATCGCCGTGCCGCGCAAGCGTTGCTGGTCACCGAAACCGGGCCGATGGCGCGTATGAACTATGAAAGTCAGCGCATACAAGAGGACTTGCCGTTTGAGGTCAGGCAAAACGGCCAGGTGCTGACATTGCGTGCCATGTCTTATGACAAAGGCTTGATCGTGCCGGGCTATCCCGACAGTACACGCGCCTTTTTCTTCATCATCGACAACATGACACCGCTGGACCCGCAGGCTTCTTTCGAGCTGGATCTGAAATGGGGGCGGCGTTTCGGCATGTTCCCCAACCAGGTGGTTAACAAAGTGTTTCCCTTGCACTACGAGTTCAATGGCTGGCGGGCCCGCTGGTACGAATGGACCCACGTGGATTGGTCTGCTATCGAATGGGTGAAAGCCTGGAAGGCACGCTCCCTGGAAATCGCCGCATTGCTGGTGGGTTTGCTGGTGTTGACCATGGCCTTGGTGATGCAAAAACGCGTGAGTGCCACCACCCGCCGTTTGAAAATTTTCCGCGTCATGTATTTGCTGTTCACGCTGGGCTTCATCGGCTGGTATGCGCAAGGCCAATTGACCATTGTCAACATCACAGCGGCATTGGATGAATTGCGCCATGGCGGCGATCTCGGCTTTTTCATGAACGATCCGATGACGGTAATTTTGTGGATATTTGTGGCCGGCACATTGCTGGTGTGGGGGCGGGGCACGTTTTGCGGTTGGTTGTGTCCCTTCGGTGCTTTGCAAGAACTCATCAGCATGCTGACCCAAGCCATCGGTATTCGGCAAAAGCGCTTGCGCACTGCGATGGATGCCAAGCTGAAGTGGATCAAGTACGGCGTGCTGCTGGTGTTATTGGCCAGTGTCTGGTTCGCACCTTCATTTGCAGAAATCGCGGTGGAAGTTGAACCATTCAAAACCGCCATCAGCTTGTACTTTGTGCGTGACTGGCCGTACATCGCCTGGGCCGTGCTGTGTCTGGGTTTGAGCGTGTTTGTCTACCGGGGTTACTGTCGGTATATTTGCCCGCTGGGTGCTGCCTTGGCAGCCACCAATTTTTTGCAACGCTGGTCATGGATTCCACGCAGAGAGGCTTGCGGCACGCCTTGCCAAACCTGTCGCCACCGTTGCGAATACCAGGCGATTGAGCCGCAGGGCAAGGTCAATTACAGCGAATGCTTTCAATGTCTGGATTGTGTGTCTATCTACCAGGACGACCAGCGTTGCCTGCCGTTGATCCAATACCGCAAACAAGACAGCGTGTTTGTGCCAGTTCAAAAGGGAGCCGTTTGATGAAAACACAGCGTAGACAATTGCTTGGTTGGGGTGCAGGTTTGCTTGCAGCAGGCAGCACGCTTACCGGTGGGTCTGTGTTTGCTGCGCCAACAGCGGCTAACGACAAACTGGTTTGGCGCGAACGCGCTTTGATCGGGTTTGGCACCACCTTGTGGCTGCGTGCAGCGCATGCGAATGCCGACCCGTTGGAGTTGGCGTTGAATGATGCGGTCAAAGCCATACGCGGGGTAGAGGCCGACATGAGTTTGTTCAACCCGGACAGCGCTGTGTGCAGATTGAACCGCGATGGTGTGTTGCACCAACCCTCTGCGCAACTGCTGTCGGTGTTGGCTTTGGCGCGTCACGTGTCCGAGCGAAGCCAAGGCGCGTTTGATGTGACGGTGCAGCCTTTGTGGAACATCTGGTCACAAGCGCAGGCCGCTGATGGTTTACCTGAACACAAACTGTTGCAACGTCAGCTCAAACTGGTGAATTGGCGTGCCTTGGAAGTCAAAACAGATACTGTTCGACTGAACAACAAAGGCATGGGCGTGTCATTGAATGGCATTGCCCAAGGCTATGCAGCTGATTTGGTTCGCTCTGTATTGCAATCGCATGGCGTGATGCATGCGTTGATAGACACCGGCGAGACCGCCGTCTTGGGTCATGCGCCCGGTGACAAGCCCTGGCGTTTTGGTGTGGAAAGTGCAGCTGCAAATGCCAAACAACCGGTTGTCACAGCAGATGGCAGAGCCATGGCCACTTCGTCAGATGCACACACTGCGTTCACACCTGACCATGTGCACCACCATATTTTTGATCCGCATACTGGCGATTCGCCACGCTATTGGTCGACTGCCACCGTGATTGCCCCGTCGTGTGCGCTGGCAGATGCTTTAACCAAGGTGTTTTTCATGTGCCCGCCGTCTATGGTTCAGCGCACCGCCCGCGCCTGGGGTGTGGATGTGGTTTTGCAGGACAAAAACGGTAAGTGGCTGAGCACCCTGTCAGGCGGTTTGGGCTAGGCGGATAACCGTGTGCTTGTCAGCGATGACGCGTCTGAAGTCCTCTGAGGTTTCAGACCACAACACCATATCCACTTTGAACGGCAAATCTGAATCACTGAAGGCTTGGGTCAGGTCTGCCACCGTGGCCATGCTCAAAGGTATTTCTCCCATCACGGCGATGTCCAAGTCCGAATAAGCTTTGACACGGCCATTCACTCTGGAGCCAAAAGCCCACACTTCCCGTTGCGGAATAAGTGTTTCAAGAATGCCTTGGACGATGAACCATTCCTCCGCACTGACAGCAATAGGCGGTGAAAAATCAAGCATGTCTGCTTTGAAGCTGAGCGCAAAGAAAACTGATTTCTTCAATGAAATCGGGAATAACCGTTACCACTGTGTTTGCGATGGATTCGTCATAGGTGTGGCTGGTTTTGGCGCGCATTTCCCTGAATATTTTCCAGGCTGACCAATCGCTTTTTAGCAATGATTGTTCGTTACCACTGCGAATCAAATCGGCAAACGGCATGTCGTCGAACAACTGCGGATTGGCCGATGTCATTTGCAAATGTCTTTTCAGCATCTTGTGGCTGATTTCGTAAGTGAATTCATAGCGCTGTATCAAACCATCGCGGATTTGGCTGTCGCTGGTGTCCAGCAGATACCGGGCATAGCCTTCACTCAAGCGAAGCAATGCGTTTTGCAGCGAGCTTAAATCCAGTTTGGGGTGAGACATACAAACAATATCTGTGGGTTATCAGCGAATACCGCAGACCAGCACACCGGGGTCGTTGTGCGCGATGTCCTGGCTGTTTTTCGCGTGCGCCACGTCCATGTCGCGCGGCAGTGGCACGCCGTTTTTCACCGCCAGCACTTCGGCCATGATGCTGACCGCAATCTCCGCTGGCGTTTTACTGCCGATATAAATTCCAATCGGCCCGCGCAAGCGCTCAAGCTCTTCTTGCGTTTTGCCCAAATGCTCAATCATGCGCACATGGCGGGCTTCGTTGTTGCGGCGTGAACCAATGGCACCGACGTAAAACGCATCCGTCTCCAGCGCTTCCAGCAAAGCCAGATCGTCCAGCTTGGGGTCATGGGTGAGGGCGATCACGCAGCTGCGGCGGTCGGCCTTGAAACTTTGCACCACATCGTCCGGCATCTCGCTGGTGATGGTGACATTGGCCACAGACCAGGCACCCCGGTATTCCTCGCGCGGGTCACACACTGTGACGGCAAAGCCATTGAACAAAGCCATGGTCGCCAGGTATTCGGTGAGTTGTCCGGCACCGATCAACAGCATGCGGTATTCGGGGCCAAAGGTATTGACCAGTCGATCATCATCTATATTGAGTTCGGTTGGTGCGTCGCTGACTTGCAATGTCACGCGGCCATCGGCCAGTTGCGTGGTCCGTTGCATCAATTGGCCTTGTTCTAATGAAGTCACCAATTGATCTAGCTGAGCGGCATCCGGGTCGAATTCCAACAGCAGTTCCAGCGTGCCGCCGCAAGGCAAACCGAAGCGATGCGCTTCGTCAGCCGTGATGCCGTATTTCACGCGTTGCGGTGCGCCGCTGGGAATGACCGCTGATTCGCCACTGACCTGTGCGCTGGCATAGGCCTGGGTGAAACGGTAAATCAAGTCGTCTTCGATACAACCACCGGAGACCGAACCGACCACCGCGCCGGTTTCGCACAAGGCCATGATGGAGCCTATCGGGCGCGGCGAAGAGCCCCAAGTGCGTACGACAGTGGCCAGCAGAGCACGTTGCCCGGCGAGCCGCCAATTGCGCAGTGAGCGCAGAACCATGACATCGATGTTTTCCATGGGGCATACTTTAACGCTTGCACAAACCCGAATCCTGACTGTTTTTACCCGCTTCGACATGGCTCAACCACTGACTGTCCCTGAATTGCTGTTCACCCAAGGCTTTGGCACGCGACGCATTTGCGCCGGTCTGGTGCAGCAAGGTTTGGTCGGCATTGACACCGGCCACGGCCTGCACACACACACTCAGACAGATGCCATGGTGGATGTCTTCGATGGCATGCCATTCATGGTGCAAGGCGTACTTTGGCAATACCACACCAAAGCCTATGTGCTGATGCACAAGCCTGCGGGCACAGAGTGTTCCCACAAACCCTCAGCCTGGCCCAGCGTGTATTCATTGCTGCCCGCGCCATTGAGGCAACGACCGGCGAAAACCGGTTTGCAAGGCGTGCAAGCTGTCGGGCGCTTGGACCAGGACACCACCGGCATGTTGCTGCTCAGCGATGACGGTCAATTCATTCACCGCATGAGTTCCCCCAAACACCATGTACCCAAGTTGTACGAATTGAGCACAGAAGATGCGATGGACGAACAGGTGGTGCACAAGCTATTGCAAGGCGTGGTGTTGAATGACGACCCACAGCCGGTCAAAGCCGCTGCTTGTTGTTTGACAGACAGCCACAGCATGCAACTGACATTGACTGAAGGCAAATACCACCAGGTTAAACGCATGCTGGCCGCGACCGGCCATAAAGTGGTGAAGTTGCACCGCGCCCGCATTGGCGAGATGGGGCTGGGTGATGATCTGGCCCCGGGGAAATGGCGTTGGTTAACTTCGGATGAATTGGCTGCGCTGACGCGCAAACATTGAAGCCGCAATCAACAACCAAGATTCAACTCAAGGCAAGTTGTGTAAAAAGTTGGTCACCTGCTGAAGGCTGACGTCGTACTGGTCTCTGTGCGGTGAATGGCCGCAGGCCGGTAGCACCGCCTGTTTGATCTCGCCGTTGGTTGCCAGTTCCAGCACATGTCGCAAACTGCCGTAGGCATCGTCCTCGCCTTGCAAAGCCAGCACCGGCGCGGTGATCTGCAAACAGTCCTCTCGGATATCAAACGAACGAAACTCGGGTGACAACCAGATGTCATTCCATTGCCAAAAAGCGCTGTCCACATCCTTGTGAAAACGCGAGAGTTTGGAGCGCAAGTCCCCTTGCAAATAAGCTTGACGTGCGGCTTCGATGGCCTGCAAAGTCATGTCTTCCACAAACAAATGCGGTGCCATCACCACCGCCGCTGTGACCGGGTGTCTGGCCGCATGAAGCAAGGCAATGCTGCCGCCATCAGAATGGCCGATCAATACCGGTTTGTGTATGTGTAATGTTTCCAATAACTCGGGCAGATCCTGCCAGGCATGCTGGTGCATGTAGTCAGGCTTGAGCTGGTTTTGGCCGCGTATGTCTGCAATGCTGTCTGATTGACCATAGCCTTTGCGCGAATACACCCAGGCTTGCCGCCCGGTTTGCTCGCATACCGCCAGCGGCCAGTCAGTCTGGCGGGTTTGCCACATCGCCACCGAGCCCAGGCCTTCGTGGAGAAAAACCAGAGGTGCCAGCTTGTCCGAGCCGGAGATGTGACGGATTTCCAATTTGGCCCCGGCCACTGAGATATGTTCCATCTGCCTATGATAGTTGGGCAAAAATAGTCAATATGTAGTGAAAAGAATGCCCGCCAAAGCGTAAACCACCGTAGACTACATAAGTCGAATAAAGTACATTTTTGTTTTTTTACAAAGACCCTTCCATGCAAGAACCGGATCGCGACGAAGCTGCTTTACTGAAAAGCTTGCGCCTGTCCGCTGGCTTGGAACCCGCCGAGTTAGGGGCGCTGGTCAATTTGTCGGCCGGGCAAATCCGGCAGTTGGAAGACGGCGGCGATTCACTGTTTTACTCGCCCCAAATCAAAGCGCAGGCCATGCGCCGGGTAACCCGCCATTTAGAGTCACCGCAGCCCAGCGGCAAACCGACCAAAGTGCAAGCGCCGGAAGTCACTCCTCGAAGTACTGTCAATGTGATTGACGACATCATCCGGCTGTCAGAAAAAAATCTCAAGGGTAATGTGGTGTCATCGCCAGTTAAAAGGCCGATGAATTCTCAAAAATTAATGGGTTTCCTGGCTGCAACTGGTTTGATTGCCGGCGTGTATTTTTTGTGGGCCGTCAAGCGTGACGTGCCTCAGGCCATGTTCAGCCAATGGGTGCAGCCTTTGACCCAGCGGTCAAGCGATTCGCCAACTTCAGCCCCTGTGGTTGATGGCTTACCTGTATCTGGCAGTCAGCAATTCAAAGATTCTCCGACATCCACCACGGTTGTCAGTTCTGCTTTGGATACACCCAATCCTGCAACGGCGTCCAATGCAGTTGCCTTGGCACCAGTCGCTGCGACTACACACCTGCCCGCTGACTCGCCAGCGGCCACTGTCGACGCAAAACCTTCCGGCTCCGTTGGTGCTGTGGCTGAACCGGTAAAACCGAAGGCCGCTGAAGTCGCACCAACACAACCGGACGCGCCCAAAGCCAAACCCGCTGAGAACAAGAGCGAGCAAACTTCAACCGCCAAAGAAGACAGTGACTGCGCATCGATCAAAAGCGACCCAGTGGCAGCTCAGTCTGTACTGGCGACCAAGCCGGGCGACTATATATATATGCAGGCCGTCAAGGCAGTTCAAATTTGCGTGGAGGATGCCCAACGTCACCGAACAGTGGTGTCCTTAGAGGCGGGTACCGGGCGCAGCATACATGGTAGCCCGCCATGGGTGATTGCCAGTCGTAACATGAAGTCAGTTCAAATTTACTTCCAAGGTGCCAAGGTCCCTGTGCAGGCTGACACGGTCAGTCGCATTATTTTGAAAGAACAAGCTATTTCCCCTTGAATTTTTGCCACAATAGGGCACTGACAGCACTCGCCTGAGTGGTGAAATTGGTAGACACAGCGGACTTAAAATCCGCCGCTATCCTGAATAAGGGGCGTACCGGTTCGATTCCGGTCTCAGGCACCACCCGGCTTTCTATCAAATACTTCACCCGAGAAACCGCATGCTAAAAAGAATATTGGCCATTTGTTTGTGTTTGGCATGTTCTTTTGCCATGGCTGGACCGCATGCGGAAGAATTGAAAAAATGTTTTACCCAGGCGACTTCCAGCAAAGACAACCTCACCTTGATCAAATGGATGGCCAAGGCCATGGTGGCACACCCCGGCCTGACCAATTTCCCCGCCATAGAAAACAGTGAAAAGTCATTGATTGACAAAGAGTTTGCAGTTTTTGTTGAAAAAATGCTGATCACGGATTGCAGAAAACAAACCGTGGACACTTTTCAAAACGAAGGCATGCCCGCGCTGGAAGGCGCTTTAGAAACCTTGTCACAACTGATTTTGAAAGAGTTGATGGCGCAAAAAGAAGTCAGCCAGGAAATCGGTGCATTTACCCGATACCTAGACCAAAACAAATTGATGGCGGCCTTGCTCAGCCCCTGGTAATTGCGCGCTTTTTAATCGCAAACCACAGCCCTTTCACAGTCCGTGTTTGCACTGCTATCATGCCTTCATGTCCAGATTCAACACCACCTTCGAGATCCATTTGCACGGCACAGTTCCCCTGCGTCCCGAGGTCACGTTTGATCAGTTGCAAGATGCATTGCGGCCGATCTGGGTCTATGCAGGTGCACGTTCTCTGACTGAATGCGCTGACAGTTTTTACGAAGAAGAACCCGGTATACGGCTGGATGCTGGCGAGCAACTGTTACAGATCTGCTGGACCATCAAGGGTGAGGATGATTTCCGCCAGGTGCTGGACGATATGTGCATGGGCTTGAACGATCTCACTTTGGCTGGTGCAGCGTTGGAAGTCACTTTTTATGACGCCGAATTCGACGATGAGGATGAAGCCCAGGGCCGGGATTCCCGCGATGATTTCTTAATGCTGTTTGTCGGCCCGACGCCGGCGGCCATCATGCAAATACAGCGTGACTTGCTGGTGCAAGATTTGATCACCTTGATGGAGAGGCACTTCGACGCATCAGAACTCAGCGACGTGGTGATGGAAGTGGATAAATTGTTCAGCCAGCGCTTTGATTCGCTGGTGAATTCGCTGGAAATCAGCAAGCCGCCCAAAGGTTCTGGCGGCGGCAGCGGCGGGCACGGCGGTCGACGTCCGCGCCATTTGCATTAAAACTACCCAGCCGCCATGCGGCTTAGACAGACAGCACTTGGGTCTGCATGGAAAGCCAGTGCTTGGCGGCTTGTTGCAAATTCTGCGTTTCGCCGGTGGCCATCAAACTGAGTTTGCCCACGGTGCCTTGGCTTAGCAGTTGCCGCTCAAGCAATATCTGTTGCACCCGTCTGGCCACGGGAGCGCCAGTTTCAAACAACTGCACATGCGGGCCGGTCACGGCAAGCAATTCTTTTTTGGCAAACGGGTAATGCGTGCAGCCCAACACCAGTGTGTCCAGCTCACCCGGTCCGCTGCCGAACCTGCCCATGCGCCCCAGGTATGTTTCGCACAAGCCACGCACCGCCGGGTTGTGCGGCTGCTGCCATTGCTGTTCAATCGCTTCGGCCAAACCATCGCAGGCTTGCGTGATAACTTTTGTGTCAGTACCCAAGCCACTTAATAAATCTGCAAATTTTTGACTGCCCAAGGTGCCTGCTGTGGCGATCACACCTACGCGCTGTGTGCGGCTTTGGGCGGCAGCTGGTTTGACAGCGGGCTCGACACCAAAGATGGGCAAGTCTGGGTGCTGCTGGCGCAGCACGTGAATCGCCAATGCCGTGGCGGTGTTGCAGGCGATCACCAAGGCCTTGATAGGGTGTTGCTCATTCAATATGTGCAATGCCGCCAGCGAGCGCTGCAACACAAATTCCTCGTCCCGCTCGCCATAGGGCGCGAACGCCGAGTCGGCAAGGTACAAAAAGGTTTCATCAGGCAGTTGCGTTTGCAAGGCCGACAGAATGCTCAGCCCGCCGACGCCGCTGTCGAACACGCCAATCGGCCAGTTCGCTGAGAGAGGTTCTGCCGTCATCAGTGGCTGTTGACGGCAATGCCTTTGAACTCGCCGCTGGCGATGCGCTTGGACCATTCCGCCGGACCGGTGATGTGGGCGCTGGTGCCGCCCGCGTCCACGGCGACGGTGACCGGCATATCGACCACGTCAAATTCATAAATCGCTTCCATGCCCAAATCGGCAAAGCCCACCACCTTGGCGTGTTTGATGGCTTTGGACACCAAGTAGGCTGCGCCGCCAACCGCCATCAAATAAGCTGACTTGTGTTTTTGTATGGCTTCGATGGCGGTGGGGCCACGCTCGGCTTTGCCGACCATCGCGATCAGGCCGGTTTGCGCCAACATCATCTCGGTGAATTTGTCCATGCGCGTGGCCGTGGTTGGGCCAGCCGGGCCGACGGCTTCATCACCCACTGGATCGACTGGGCCGACGTAGTAAATCACCCGGTTGGTGAAATCCACCGGCAGCGGTTCGCCTTTGGCCAGCATGTCTTGAATGCGTTTGTGGGCGGCATCCCGCCCGGTGAGCATCTTGCCGTTGAGCAACAAGGTTTGACCCGGTTTCCAAGCCGCGACTTGTTCGCGGGTCAAGGCATTCAAATCGACGCGCTGGCTTTTTTGCGTGTCAGGCATCCAGTCCACTTTGGGCCAACTGTCCAGCGACGGCGGGTCCAGGTAGACCGGGCCGCTGCCGTCCATCACAAAATGCGCATGGCGCGTTGCTGCGCAGTTCGGGATCATGGCCACCGGCTTGCTGGCCGCGTGCGTCGGGTACATCTTGATCTTGATGTCCAGCACCGTGGTCAAGCCGCCCAGTCCTTGTGCGCCAATGCCAAGCGCATTCACTTTCTCGTACAACTCCAGGCGCAATTCTTCAGTTTGCGTCAGCTTCTCGCCTTGGGAAGACTTGGCTTGCAGCTCGTACATGTCCAAGTCGTCCATCAAACTTTCTTTGGCCATCAACATGGCTTTTTCCGCCGTGCCGCCAATGCCAATGCCCAGCATGCCCGGCGGGCACCAGCCCGCGCCCATGGTCGGCACGGTTTTCAGCACCCAGTCCACCAGGTTGTCGCTGGGGTTGAGCATCACCATCTTGGATTTGTTTTCGCTACCGCCGCCCTTGGCCGCGACGGTGACTTCAAGTGTGTCGCCGGGCACCAACTCGGTGAAGATGACCGCCGGTGTGTTGTCGCCGGTGTTCTTGCGGGCGAACTGCGGATCGGCCACCACGCTGGCGCGCAAGCGGTTGTCTGCGTGGTTATAAGCGCGGCGCACGCCTTCGTTGATCGCATCATCCAAACTGCCGCTGAAACCCTCGAAGCGCACGCCCATGCCGACTTTGAGAAACACATTCACGATGCCGGTGTCCTGGCAGATCGGGCGGTGGCCGGTGGCGCTCATTTTGCTGTTGGTCAGGATTTGCGCAATCGCGTCTTTGGCGGCGGCGCTTTGTTCGCGCTCGTAGGCGCGGGCCAGGTGCGCGATGTAGTCTGCCGGGTGGTAATAGCTGATGTATTGCAGTGCAGCGGCGACAGATTCAATCAAATCGTATTGGGTGATGTGGCTCATGGGTGTGGGTGTGTCAAAGTGAAAGTTCAGTGTGCTTGGTGGTCGTGCTCAATGGCGCGGGTTTCATTCAACAGTTTGTCGGTGTAGGCGATTGCCATGGCGCTGAGCAAAAAGGTGACGTGAATAATGGTTTGCCAGATCAAGACTTTTTCGTCGTTGTTGGCTGCGTTAATAAAGGTTTTGAGCAAGTGAATGGAAGAGATGCCGATGATGGCCATGGCCAGTTTCACTTTCAGCACCGATGCATTCACATGGCTGAGCCACTCGGGTTGGTCGGGGTGCTGTTCGAGGTACATGCGCGAGACGAAGGTTTCGTAGCCGCCGACGATGACCATGATCAACAGGTTGGAGATCATCACCACGTCAATCAAGGCCAGCACCACCAACATGATGATGGTTTCGTTCAAGCCGTTGAGTTCACCCTCGGCTTTGTAGCCTATGCCGTTGATCAAAGCTTGCAAAGCGGTTTGGCTGCCGAACGCGGCCTCCAGCAAATGCACCAGTTCCACCCAGAAGTGAAAGGCGTACACCGCTTGCGCGGCGATCAATCCCAAGTACAGCGGGAGTTGCAGCCAGCGGCTGGCAAAAATCAGGCGTGACATGCGCGAGCTTTGGCGGGGCGGGCGGGCCTTGTCTGGTGTGGACATGGGTTGGACTTTCGAAAGCGCTGGCAATCAGCGGATCACTGGATTCTAGGGAATGGCATGCGCCTGCTTTCGTAAGCTTCAAGCCAGTCAGTGGCATGTAAGAGCTATGCACGACAGTCCCGCCCATAGCAGAGTCGCACAGCGGCCTTTTAATACCAGGAGACAAGCCATGAGCCAAGATCACGCCTTACCGGTGTTCACACCGCCCGCCCACTTCGCCAAGCAAGCTGCCGTGTCCGGCATGGACGCTTACCACGCGCTGGTCAAGCATGCTGAAGATGATTACGAAGGTTTTTGGGCGGCACAGGCCAAGCGCCTGTTGCATTGGGAAACACCATTCACCAAGTCGCTGAACCAAGACAAAGCACCGTTTTTCACTTGGTTTGAAGACGGTCGTTTGAATGCGTCTTACAACTGCTTAGACCGCAACGTCGAACGCGGCCTGGGCGACAAAACTGCCATCATTTTTGAAGCCGACGGCGGCGAAGTCACACACACCACGTATTCGCAATTGCTGGCACGCACCTGCCAAATCGCCAACGCCATGAAATCGCTGGGCGTGGTCAAAGGTGACCGGGTCATCATTTACATCTCCATGTCAGTCGACGGTGTCGCTGCCATGCAAGCCTGTGCCCGCATCGGCGCGACACATTCGGTGGTGTTCGGCGGTTTTTCCGCGCAGAGTTTGCGCGACCGCATTGAAGACACTGGTGCCAAACTCGTCATCACCGCTGATCACCAGTTGCGCGGCGGCAAGCAACTGCCTTTGAAATCCATCGTTGACGAAGCACTGACCATGGGCGGTTGCGACAGCGTCAAACATGTGTTGGTGGCCAAGCGTTCAGGCGCGGACATCGCCATGCAAGCAGGACGCGATTTGTGGATGTCCGAATTGGCAGACAAGCAAGCCAGCACCTGCACACCTGAGTGGGTGGAAGCCGAACACCCACTGTTCCTGCTGTACACCTCCGGCTCCACCGGCAAACCCAAGGGCGTGCAACACAGCACCGGCGGTTACCTGATGCATGCCGCGCTCACGACAGAGTGGACGTTTGATTTGAAAGCCGACGATGTGTTCTGGTGCACCGCCGACATCGGTTGGGTCACCGGCCACACCTATATTGCTTATGGCCCATTGGCTTTGGGCGGCACGCAAATTGTGTTTGAAGGCGTGCCCACCTACCCGGACGCAGGTCGTTTCTGGAAGATGATCCAAGACCACAAGGTCAGCATTTTTTACACCGCGCCCACAGCCATACGTTCTCTCATCAAAGCCGCTGAAGGCAACGAAGCCGTGCATCCTGCGCGTTACGACTTGAACAGCTTGCGCTTGCTGGGTTCGGTCGGCGAACCGATCAACCCCGCTGCCTGGGAGTGGTACCACCAGCATGTGGGCGGCGGTCGTTGCCCCATCGTCGACACCTTCTGGCAAACCGAAACCGGTGGTCACATGATCACGCCACTGCCCGGTGCCACGCACCTGGTGCCCGGCTCTTGCACGCTGCCGTTCCCCGGCAT
>CANNRV010000014.1 GCA_947508145.1 Comamonadaceae bacterium | reverse complement strand
TACTCGGCAGTGCATCCGTCTGCTGTGAACAAAAAATTTGTCGAAGCCTTTAAGAAAGCCAACAAAGGCATGCGTCCTAACTTCATGGCAGTCGGCGGTTATGACGGCATGCGCGTGATTTACGAGGCTTTGAAAAACACCAAGGGCGGGCAGGGCGGCGGCGATGCTTTATTGGCCGCCATGAAAGGCCAGATTTTTGAGAGCCCGCGCGGTCAGATTTTCATTGACGCGCAAACCCGTGACATCGTGCAAAACATTTATTTGCGTCGCGTCGAGAAAAAAGACGGCGAACTCTATAACGTCGAGTTCGATGTGATCAAAGAAGTCAAAGACCCCGGCAAGACGAAATAAATCTCCCCATGCTGACTCTGCTGTTTGACGGTGTCGCCTACGGCATGTTGCTGTTTGTGCTGGCCATCGGTTTGTCCATCACGCTGGGTTTGATGAACTTCATCAATCTCGCGCACGGCGCTTTTGCCATGGCCGGTGGTTACACATTGGTGTTGCTGATGCAGCACGCTGGTTGGCCTTTTTTACCGTGTGTGCTGATGTCGTTTTTGGTCAGCGCGGTTTTGGGTTTGTTGCTTGAGGTCACGCTCTACAGACGCATGTACAACAAGCCGCATTTAGACCAGGTGTTGTTCTCCATCGGCTTGACTTTCATGGCCGTGGCAGCGGTGGATTATTTTGTCGGCTCTACCCAGCAACTGGTGCAATTGCCTGAGTATTTGAAAGGCCGCACCGAACTCTGGGACGGCGCATTGGGCATGGGCCATTACCGATTGGCCATCATTGCGGTTTGCGCATTGTTGGCGCTGGGTTTGCAGTGGTTGTTGGTGCACACCCGGTTCGGCGCGCAATTGCGTGCTTCGGTGGATGACCGACGCGTGGCAGCAGGCATGGGCATCAACGTCAACACCATCTTTATGGCGACCTTTGCTGTGGGTTCGGGGTTGGCTGGTTTGGGTGGCGCATTGGGTGCAGAAGTGCTGGGCTTGGACCCCATCTTTCCGCTGAAGTTCATGATTTACTTTCTCATCGTCGTCGCCGTCGGTGGCACCAGTTCTTTGACAGGTCCGTTGTTGGCCGCTTTGTTGTTAGGCATTGCCGATGTGGCCGGTAAATACTATGTGCCCAAACTCGGCGCATTCATTGTGTACAGCTTGATGGTGTTGATACTCATGTGGCGACCGCAAGGCTTGTTCAGCCGGGGTAACACATGAACGCGGTCAGCCGCAGTTTGCGGGCGCATTCGCAGACGCGTTTATGGGAAGCCATCGTGTGGCTGTTGCTGTTCACTTTGCCCTGGGCCTTGCCCGGTCACTCGCAACTCCTCAGCGAAATCACCATCATCGGCTTGTTTGCTATTTCGCTGGACTTGGTCTTGGGTTACAGCGGCATCGTGTCTTTAGGTCACGCGGCGTTTTTCGGCACAGGCGCTTATGCGGCCGCGCTGTTTGCCAAACACATCAACCCGGATCCGTTAACAGGCTTGGTGTTTGCAAGCTTGGTCACGGCTTTGCTTGGCTTGGTGTGCAGCCCCGGCATATTGCGCGGCTCAGACCTCACCCGTTTGATGGTGACACTGGGCATTGCATTGATATTGCAAGAGCTGGCCAACAAAATGGACCATATCACAGGCGGTGCCGATGGTTTGCAAGGCGTGCTCATGGGACCGGTGCTCGGTCGGTTTGAATTTGATTTGATGGGTCAAACAGCGGCTTGGTATGCACTGGTCATCACGCTGTTGGTGTTTTTGTTATTGCGTCGCTTGGTGCATTCGCCGTTTGGTTTCAGCTTGAAAGCCATACGTGATAACCGCTTGCGTGCGCAGGCCATTGGTATTCCTGTGCATGCACGGCTGATCACGGTGTACACCTTGGCAGCGGCTGTGGCGGGACTGGCGGGTGGCATGCAAGCGCAGACCACCGGTTTTGCCTCGCTGGATGTGTTTGGCTTTGACCGTTCCGCCGATGTGTTGTTGATGCTGGTGATAGGCGGCACCGGTTGGTTGTGGGGCGGTCTCATTGGCGCGGTGGTGTTCAAAACTTTGCACAGCCTGGTGTCTGCGTTGACACCGCAGTACTGGACTTTCTGGATAGGTTTGTTTTTGGTGTTGTTGATGTTGGTCGGGCGTGAAAAACTCTTGCGTCCCTGGACCTGGGGGCGGCGCTCATGAACCAAGACACCGTGCTCTCTTGCAGCGGATTGCTGAAAACCTTTGGTGGCATCACCGCAACCGACCACGTCAGTTTGCAATTGCAGCGTGGTGCGCGTCATGCACTCATCGGCCCGAATGGCGCGGGCAAAACCACCTTGATCAATTTGCTCACGGGCGTGTTGACACCGACCGCTGGCCGCATTGAATTGCTGGGTGAAGACATCAGCCACTTGCCACCTCACCAGCGGGTGCAACGCGGCTTGGTTCGCACTTTTCAAATCAACCAATTGTTTGATGGCCTAACACCATTGCAAACTTTGGCGATGACGGTGTCGCAGCAACTCGGTTTGGGTGCGGCGTTGTGGCAACCACTTGGACAAGACCCGCGTGTGACAGAGCGCTGCGAACAATTGCTGGCGCAATTTCACCTGACAGAAGTGATGGATTTGCCCACACCGCAGTTGGCATATGGCAAACGCCGTTTGTTGGAAATGGCGATTGCCTTGGCCAGCGAGCCGCGCGTGTTGTTGTTGGACGAACCGGTGGCCGGTGTGCCTGCTGGTGAGCGCGAAGAGTTGTTGCAAACCGTGGCCAATTTGCCCGCCGATGTCAGCGTCTTGTTGATTGAACATGACATGGACTTGGTGTTCAGCTTTGCCCATCGCATGACCGTGCTGGTGAACGGCGCGGTGTTGACTGAAGGCACGCCAGAGCAGATTGCAGCCGACCCGCGCGTGCGCGAGGTGTACCTTGGCCACGGAGATACACATGACTGATTTGTTGCATGTGGAGCATCTGACCGCTGGTTATGGCGAAGCGGTGGTGTTGAACCAGGTCAGTTTTTCTTTGGCGGCAGGTGAAACCTTGGCGCTCTTGGGGCGCAATGGCACAGGCAAAACCACGTTGATCAACACGCTCGCTGGTGCCACACGTCAACACGCAGGCAGCATCACTTTGGATGGCGTGGCTTTGCACCGCTTGGCTTCGCATGCGCGTGCAGCAGCAGGCATTGGTTGGGTGCCGCAAGAGCGCAATATTTTCAAATCTCTCAGCGTGTTGGAAAATCTGACGGCGGTGGCCAGGCCTGGTGCCTGGACAGCGCAACGCGTGTTCCAGATGTTTCCCCGTCTGGCTGAACGTCAAGCCAATATGGGCAACCAGTTGTCAGGCGGTGAACAGCAAATGCTGGCCGTCGGTCGTGCTCTGGTGTTGAACCCTAAGTTGTTGTTATTGGATGAACCGCTGGAAGGCTTAGCGCCCATCATTGTGGAAGAGTTGTTGCAGGCCATACGCCGCATCACACGCGAAGAAGGCATGTCGGCCATCATCGTTGAGCAACACCCGCAAGCCATTTTGGCCATCAGCCACCAAGCCGTGGTGTTGGACCAAGGCCAGGTGATTCACAGCGGCAGCGCATCCGCTTTGTTGCAGCAAACAGCATTGCTTGACCAATTGCTGGGTGTGAAAAACCATGCTTGAGTTGTCCGGCCTGCGTGATGCGCTGACCTCATCGGTGTGGACATGGCCTTGCGTGGCGGCTTTGATAGGCGTGCAAATTGGCAGCTTCATCAACCTGCTGGTGTGGCGACTGCCGCAAATGATGCAACGCGATTGGGACCAGCAGTGTGCTGAACTCAAGGGCGAAGAAATGACTGAGTTGCCTGTGTTCAATTTGGCCAAGCCCGGCTCGCATTGCACTTCTTGCAGTACATCCTTGCGTGCTCGGGACTTGGTGCCTGTGTTGAGTTTTGTGTTGCTCAAAGGCCGTTGTGCTTACTGCGATGCGAAAGTGTCCTGGCGTTACCCGTTGGTAGAAATGGCAGTGGCCTTGCTGTGGGCGTTTTGCGCCTGGCACTGGGGCTTGAGTGCAGCTGCTGTGGCCTGGGCCGGTTTCGCCACGGCTTTGTTGGCGCTGGGTTTGATAGATGCAGACACCATGTTGTTGCCCGACAGCTTGACCTTGCCTTTGATGTGGGCCGGTATGTTGTTGGCCTCAGCGGGTGTGATCAATCTGCGCTTGGAGCAAAGCGTGTGGGGTGCGGCCATCGGTTATGGCAGTTTGTGGTTGGTGCAAGCGTGTTTCAGTGTAGTGACCGGCAAGCAAGGCATGGGGCAGGGCGATTTCAAACTGCTCGCGGCCTTGGGGGCATGGTTAGGCTGGATGGCCTTGCCTGAGTTGGTATTGGTGGCCTCGGTCAGCGGTGTGTTGATTGCGCTGTGGTCGCGCTGGCGCGGGCAATTGCAGGCGGGACAAGCCATGCCCTTTGGTCCGCCCTTGGTGTTTGCCGGTCTGTTGTCTGCGTTCGCGTCGTCTTCAGCTTGGCTGATGTACTGACAGAACTGCATACAACGCTGTGAAGTTCATGCAATAGGTTTTAGGAGTGAATACAACATGAGTCTTGTGATTGATTGTCATGGCCACTACACCACCGCGCCCAAAGCGCTGGAAGACTGGCGCAACCGCCAGATCGCAGGCATCAAAGATACGGCCAGCATGCCGCACGCGTCAGAGTTGAAGATCAGCGACGAGGAGTTGCGCCACAGCATTGAGACCAACCAACTGCGCTTGATGCAAGAGCGTGGCAGCGACATCACTTTGTTCTCACCACGCGCTTCGTTCATGGCGCATCACATCGGTGATTTCCAAGTCTCATCCACTTGGGCGGCGATTTGCAACGAACTGTGTTTCCGTGTGTCCACTTTGTTTCCAGACCATTTTGTGCCTGTGGCCATGTTGCCGCAGTCGCCGGGTGTGGACCCGGCCACGTGCATTCCTGAACTAGAGAAATGCGTCAAAGAATACGGCGCGGTCGGCATCAACTTAAACCCCGACCCTTCCGGCGGCCACTGGACCAGCCCGCCTTTGAGCGACAAACACTGGTACCCGATTTACGAAAAAATGGTGGAGTACGACTTGCCCGCCATGATCCATGTGTCCACCAGTTGCAATGCGTGTTTTCACACCACGGGTGCGCATTATTTGAATGCAGATACCACCGCCTTCATGCAATGCCTGACCAGCGATTTGTTCAAAGACTTTCCGACGCTGAAGTTTTTGATTCCACACGGCGGTGGTGCCGTGCCTTACCACTGGGGCCGTTTCCGTGGACTGGCGCAAGAGTTGAAAAAGCCATTATTGGAAGAACACTTGCTCAACAATATTTATTTCGACACCTGCGTTTACCACCAGCCCGGCATTGATTTGCTCAATACCGTCATACCCGTGAAGAACGTGTTGTTCGCGTCTGAGATGATTGGCGCGGTGCGCGGCATAGACCCGCAAACCGGTCACTATTACGACGACACCAAGCGCTATATCGCCAACAGCAAATTGCTGTCAGAGGCAGACCGTCACGAAATTTTCGAAGCCAATTCACGACGTGTGTTTTCGCGCCTGGATGCGCGTTTGAAACAGAAAGGTGTGTGACATGCATTACCCCTTAGGAACGGTGAAGCGCAACATTGTTCGCGCAGATAAAGCGGCAGTTGAAAAGCTAGGCAAATTTGGTGTGGCCACGGTGCATGAAGCCATGGGTCGCTTGGGTTTGATGCACACCATCATGCGCCCGATTTACGCAGGCGCTCGCGTCAGCGGCACTGCGGTCACCGTGTTGCTGCACCCAGGTGACAACTGGATGATGCATGTGGTGGCTGAATTGATTCAACCCGGTGACATTGTGGTGGCCGCCATCACCGCGCCGTGTACCGATGGTTATTTCGGTGATTTACTCGCCACCTCTTTCATGGCGCGTGGTGCGCGTGCCTTGATCATTGATGCCGGTGTTCGCGACATTGCAGAGCTCACACAAATGGGCTTTCTAGTGTGGAGCCGCGCTATCAGCGCCAAGGGCACCATCAAGGCCACGGTGGGTTCGGCCAATGTGCCGGTGGTGTGCGCAGGCGCAGCGGTCAACCCCGGCGATGTCATCGTGGCTGATGACGATGGCGTGGTGGTCGTGCCTGCATCGATTGCTCAGCAAGTGGCTGATGCGGCGGCTGCACGCGAAGCGCTTGAAGGCGAGAAGCGCGCCAAACTGGCTTCGGGTGTGTTGGGCTTGGACATGTACAAGATGCGTGAAGGTCTGGAGAAGGCCGGACTCAAGTACATCGATTGATGAGAAAACCCGCATGACAGTATTCGCCTTGTATTCATGCACAGCGCACCCATGGTCAGCAAGTATTTGCTGTGAGGTGAAGGCATGACTGCATCTGCTTCGCTATTGCCGCAGACTTGGCGTGTGGGCCTGATTGGCTATGGCGAAGTCGGTCGCATATTGGCAGAGGACTTGCGTGCGCAAGGCTTGCAGGTGTGCGCTTATGACAGCAAGCTTCTTGTACAAGCTGTATCTGATGCGCAAACAGCGCTTGCTAAAAATGCAGCGCTTGTTGTTCAAACCATGCAAGAACATGCACAGCGCTTTTCTGTGGTTTTGCATGAATCGCATGCACAAGTGTGTGCCAACAGCGATTGGGTGATTTGCGCGGTCACCGCCAGCCAAACACTGGCAGCGGCCACAGCCTGTGCGCCGCACCTGTTGCCGCAGGCTTTTTTTATGGATGTGAATTCTGCTTCTCCCGGCACCAAGCAGGCAGCGGCTGCTTTGATTGAGGGCGCAGGTGCGCGTTATGTGGAAGCGGCGGTGATGACCAGTTTGCCGCCGCATCGCATCCAAGTGCCTATGTTGCTGGGTGGTGTGCACGCAGCTGCTTTGTTAACTGTTTTGAATCAACTTGGCTTCAAGGCCAAGATTGCAAGCGAACAACTTGGCGTGGCATCGGCCACCAAAATGTCGCGCAGCATCATGGTCAAAGGCATGGAAGCCATGGTGATTGAGAGCCTCAGCACCGCGCGACATTACGGTGTGGAAGACGCGGTCATTGCATCGCTGTATGAAACTTTCCCCGGCATCGATTGGGAAAAACAGGCCACGTATTTTTTTCAGCGCGTGATTGAACACGGTCGTCGCCGCAGCGAAGAAATGCGTGAAGTTGCGGTGACTGTGGAAGAAGCCGGGCTCACGCCGTGGCTCGCACAGGCCAGTGCAGAACGTCAAGCGCATATGGCTGACCTGGCAGATGAAGGTGTGTTCGGCACGCGCGGTGAAGCAGGTTTTGCCCGCAGCGCAGACTGGCACACCGAAGCCGACCGTTTATTGCAATCGCATTCGATTCATAAGAAGTAAACACCATGAGCAAACCCACATCAGGCGATTTCACCAAAACCAGCGCTTGGCTGGATTGGTATGACGGCCCCGCCAAGCCACGCTTTGTATTGCCCGCCGGTGCGGTCGATGCACACTGCCATGTGTTCGGTCCGGGCGACACCTTTCCCTACGCACCCGAGCGCAAATACACGCCCTGCGATGCATCTGCCGCGCAGTTATTTGCTTTGCGTGACCACTTGGGCTTTGACAAAAACGTCATCGTGCAAGCCACTTGTCATGGTGCGGACAACCGCGCCTTAGTAGATGCTTTGCAGCGTGCCAATGGCAAAGCACGCGGTGTGGCTACGGTGAAGCGCAGCATCAGCGATGCAGAGATTCAAAGCATGCACGACGCCGGTGTGCGAGGCGTGCGATTCAACTTCGTCAAACGCTTGGTCGACTTCACGCCCAAAGATGAGTTGTTGGAGATTGCCTCCCGAATCAAAGCCTGGGGTTGGCACGTCGTGATTTATTTTGAAGCGGTGGATTTGCCTGAGTTGTGGGATTTCTTCACTGCCTTACCCACCACGGTGGTGGTCGATCACATGGGAAGACCCGATGTGTCCAAACCATTGAATGGCCCCGAGTTCAGTTTGTTCATGCATTTCATGCAAGAGCACAGCAATGTGTGGAGCAAAGTGTCTTGCCCTGAACGTTTAAGCATCAACGGCCCCAAAGCTTTGCACGGCGAATCTGCTCCTTACCAAGACGTGCTGCCGTTTGCGCGTCAGGTGGTTGAGCGTTTTCCTGACCGCGTGTTGTGGGGCACCGACTGGCCGCACCCGAATTTGAAAGACCATATGCCGGATGACGGCTTGCTGGTCGATTTCATTCCACAGATTGCGGTCACGCAGGAGTTGCAGCGCAAGTTGCTGGTGGACAACCCGACACGTTTGTATTGGCCCGAGTTGATTTGAAAGACACACATGGCACTCGATAAACCTTATCTGGATGTACCAGGCACCACCATATTTGATGCCGAGCAATCGCGCAAAGGCTATGGCTTGAACCAGTTTTGCATGTCGCTGATGAAGGCTGAGAACCGCGCCCGTTTCAAAGCAGATGAACGCGCGTACCTGGATGAGTGGGACATGAGCGAAGAGCAAAAGCAAGCCGTGCTGGCACGTGATTTGAACTGGTGCATTCGCACCGGCGGCAATATTTATTTTTTGGCCAAGATAGGCGCGACAGATGGCAAAAGCTTTCAGCAAATGGCTGGCAGCATGACCGGCATGAGCGAAGACGAATACCGCAACATGATGATTGGCGGCGGTCGCTCGGTCGAGGGCAACCGTTACATCGGCGAAGACGGTAACGCCCAAGCCCACCGTCAACCCCAAGGCAAGGCTGGAAAGGCATAAACATGGCACGCATCACCGCATCGGTTTTCACTTCGCATGTGCCCGCCATCGGCGCGGCGCTGGACATGGGCAAAACGCAAGAGCCGTATTGGCAACCCGTGTTCGCCGGTTACGAATACTCCAAAGAATGGATGAAGCAAAACAAACCAGATGTGATTTTTCTGGTGTTCAACGACCACGCCACGGCATTCAGCCTAGACATGATTCCCACCTTCGCCATTGGCACGGCAGCGCAATACACACCTGCCGACGAAGGTTGGGGCCCGCGTCCGGTACCCAGGGTGCAAGGCCATCCTGAACTCGCCGCGCATATCGCGCAGTCGGTGATTCAACAAGATTTCGATCTGACCATCGTCAACAAAATGGACGTGGACCACGGCTTGACCGTGCCGCTGTCCTTGATGTGCGGACAACCGCAAGCTTGGCCTTGCCCGGTGATTCCGTTTGCGGTCAACGTGGTGCAGTACCCCGTGCCCAGTGGCCAGCGTTGTTTCAACTTGGGCAAAGCCATTGCCAAGGCCGTGAACAGTTTTGATGAAGATTTGAATGTGCAGATTTGGGGCACCGGCGGCATGAGCCATCAGTTGCAAGGCCCGCGCGCAGGTTTGATTAACAAAGAGTTTGACAACGCATTTTTAGACCGATTGATTGCCGACCCCGCAGGCTTGGCGCAAATGCCGCATATCGACTATGTGCGCGAAGCAGGTAGCGAAGGTATTGAGTTGGTGATGTGGTTGATCGCCCGTGGTGCGATGAGCGATGTCAGTGGCGGTGCGGCGCCGCAGTTGAAACACCGTTTTTATCATGTGCCTGCCAGTAATACGGCGGTGGGGCATTTGATTTTGCAAAATAACCCGGATTAATTGATTTCAAATATCAGAACAACATCAAAGGAATCCCATGACCATCAAAGTAGCCTTAGCCGGTGCCGGCGCATTTGGCATTAAACACCTGGACGGCATCAAGCTGATCGACGGCGTTGAAGTTGTTTCGCTGATTGGCCGAGAACTCGCCAAGACGCAAGAGGTGGCCGACAAATATGGCATTGCCCATGTCACTACCGATTTGAAAGACAGTTTGGCTATCAAAGAAGTGGATGCAGTGATTTTGTGCACACCGACGCAAATGCATGCGTCGCAATCCATTGCCTGTTTGAACGCAGGCAAGCATGTGCAAGTGGAAATTCCTCTGTGTGATGTGTACCGCGACGGCGCGCAAGTGATGGAGTTGCAAAAGCAAACCGGTTTGGTTGCTATGTGCGGCCACACGAGGCGCTTCAACCCCAGTCATCAGTTTGTGAATCAGCAAATTCAAGCAGGTCAATTCAACATCCATCAAATGGATGTGCAAACTTATTTCTTTAGACGCACCAATATGAACGCATTGGGTCAACCGCGCAGCTGGACCGACCATTTGCTGTGGCATCACGCGGCGCATACCGTGGATTTGTTCGCTTACCAGGCGGGCAGCCCGGTGGTGAAAGCCAATGCCATGCAAGGCCCGATTCATCCGACACTTGGCATTGCCATGGACATGAGCATTCAACTGCAAGCTGCTAACGGCGCCATTTGCACGCTATCGCTGAGCTTTAACAACGACGGGCCGTTGGGCACCTTCTTTCGATATATCGGCGACACGGCCACATACATCGCGCGTTATGACGATTTGTTCAACGGCAAAGAAGAAAAGCTAGATGTGTCCCAAGTGGCGGTGTCTATGAACGGTATTGAATTGCAAGACCGCGAGTTTTTTGCAGCCATACGCGAAGGCCGTGAACCGAATGGCAGCGTCGCACAAGTGCTGCCTTGCTACCAAGTGCTGCACGACTTGGAGCAGCAACTGATCGGTTGATACTTTTCTTTAATGGCACTGAAATGCACCCAAAAAAAAGACCCGCTTATAAGCGGGTCTTTTTCATTCTGAAAAGCTAAATCAGCTTACTTCTTTTCTTCAGCAGCAGGTGCGGTGGGCGCAGCAGCTGGAGTCGCTGCGGTGTCAGCCGGTGCGCTGATGGTAGGCGGTGTTTCTACAGCAACCGCTTTAGCAGCACTGCCGCCATGGATAGACATCATCACCGGCACGATCAGCAATGCCACGATGTTGATGATCTTGATCAAGGGATTGACCGCAGGACCGGCTGTGTCCTTGTAAGGGTCGCCCACAGTGTCGCCAGTCACAGCGGCTTTGTGGGTGTCAGAACCTTTGCCGCCGTGGTGTCCGTCTTCGATGTATTTCTTGGCGTTGTCCCAGGCACCGCCGCCGGTACACATGGAAATAGCCACGAACAAACCGGTGACGATGGTGCCCATCAGCAAGCCGCCCAAAGCCGCAGGGCCGAGGACCAGGCCAACCACAATGGGAGCTACCACCGGCAACAAGCTGGGGATCATCATTTCTTTGATGGCCGCAGTGGTCAACATATCAACAGCCGTGTCGTACTCGGGCTTGCCGGTACCGTCCATGATGCCTTTGATTTCCTTGAACTGGCGGCGCACTTCCACCACCACGGCACCGGCGGCGCGGCCCACGGCCTCCATCGCCATCGCGCCGAACAAGTAAGGAATCAAACCACCGATGAACAAGCCGATGATGACTTTGGGGTCGCTCAAATCAAATTTGATGTGTGCGCCCAGGCCTTCGAGCTTGTGGGTGTAATCGGCAAACAGCACCAGCGCGGCCAGACCGGCAGAACCGATGGCGTAGCCTTTGGTCACTGCCTTGGTGGTGTTACCCACGGCATCCAGCGGGTCGGTGATGTCGCGTACGCTGGCGGGCAATTCAGCCATTTCGGCAATGCCACCGGCGTTGTCGGTGATGGGGCCGTAAGCGTCCAAGGCAACCACGATACCAGCCATGCTCAGCATGGAGGTGGCAGCAATAGCAATGCCGTACAAGCCACCCAAGTCATAGGCACTGTAAATAGCTGCACAGACAAACAGCACAGGCCAGGCGGTAGAGCGCATAGAAACGCCCAGGCCAGCAATGATGTTGGTGCCGTGACCGGTGGTGGATGCTTGCGCGATGTGCTGCACGGGCGCGTATTGGGTGCCGGTGTAGTACTCGGTGATCCACACCAATGCGCCGGTCAAAATCAAACCGATGGCACATGAACCGAACAATTTACCAGCGGTCAAAGCAGTGCCGTCAGGCAAAGCCACAGACGCGGGGAACAGCGACTGGGTCACAAAGTAAAAAGCGATCAACGACAAAATGCCGGAGACGGCCAGGCCTTTGTACAGCGCGGGCATGACATTGGTCATGCCGGGGCTGGCTTTGACAAAGAAGCAACCGATGATGGATGCCACGATGGACACGCCACCGAGTACCAGCGGGTAGAGCACCATGTTTGGACCGGCGGTTCCCGCCAGCAATGCGCCCAGCACCATGGTGGCGATCAAGGTCACAGCGTAGGTCTCAAACAAGTCAGCGGCCATACCAGCGCAATCGCCCACGTTGTCACCGACGTTGTCGGCGATCACAGCTGGGTTGCGCGGGTCATCTTCAGGGATGCCGGCTTCGACTTTGCCCACCAGGTCAGCGCCTACGTCAGCGCCTTTGGTGAAAATGCCGCCGCCCAAGCGGGCGAAGATTGAAATGAGAGAGGAGCCAAACGCAAAACCTACCAGCGGGTTGAGCATGCCAGCCAGCGCTTTGCCGTCAGCAGGCACGCCACCTTTGGTGAGGAACCAGTAAAAACCGGTCACGCCAAGCAAACCTAAACCGACCACCAGCATGCCGGTGATAGCGCCGCCACGGAAGGCAACATCCAACGCCGGGCCAATGCCTTTGGTGGCTGCTTGTGCTGTGCGCACGTTGGCACGTACTGAAATATTCATGCCGATAAAGCCGCATGCGCCTGATAGAACTGCACCCAGCACAAAGCCGACGGCGCTTAACGGGTCTAACACCCAGGCAATGAGGACAGCCAGAACCACGCCGACCATGGCGATGGTTTTGTACTGCCGTGCCAAGTAGGCGGCTGCGCCGGTTTGAATGGCCGCCGCAATTTCTTGCATACGGGCATTGCCTGCATCTTGGGAAAGAATCCAGCTGCGGGCCCAGAACCCGTAAATCACGGCGATGAGGCCGCAGATGAGCGCAAATACAAGCGCTGTAGAACCAGTCATAAGATCTCCTTGAGTTGTTTCGCGAAGAGGGGGGGCAACGTCCAAAGGTTGTTTGCCCCACCTTTGCGTTGCTTCCTCACGCGCTCGACAGAGCGTGATTGGCCAACCCCGCGAATGTACGTGATTCGCGTTACGTTTCTATGGAATTGTCCTGATATCGCGCGATAAATCTAGGGTAAGTACTGATAAACAGTGCGATAATTTTTGAATCTTCCACCAATTCCAAATTCAACATGGCCTTAGACAACGTCACCGCTGGTAAAAACACACCGCACGAGTTCAATGTGATCATTGAAATTCCCATGAACGCCGACCCGATCAAATACGAAGTCGACAAAGAAACCGGCGCGATTTTTGTGGACCGCTTCATGAGCACGTCCATGCATTACCCAACCAATTACGGCTATGTGCCCAAAACCATCAGTGGTGACGGTGATCCGGTGGATGTGCTGGTGATCACGCCAGTGCCCTTGATTCCCGGTGTCGTGGTGACCTGTCGTCCGATTGGCATTTTGAAAATGGAAGACGAAGCCGGTATGGACGGCAAGGTGCTGGCGGTGCCCACCGACAAAATTTTGTCCATTTACACCCAATGGCAAAAACCTGAAGACATGAACCCGATGCGCTTAAAAACCATTGCCCATTTCTTTGAGCATTACAAAGATCTCGAGCAAGGCAAGTGGGTGAAGATCATTGGTTGGGAAGGCCCGCAATCAGCCATGCAAGAAATTGAAGAAGGCATTGCCAACTACAGCAAGCAGCAGGCCTGAATTATTCGCTGCGCTTGAACGGATTTCGTTCGTCGAGGTGTTCGAGGTAGTTATCAACACCTCGACCCTCGCGTAATAAAAACTCCTCAACGGCTTTTGAAAACCGAGGGTCGGCCAACCAGTGCGCGCTGTGGGTGCTGACCGGCATCAAAGCACGCGCCATTTTGTGCTCGCCTTGCGCCCCGCCTTCAAAGCGTTGTACGCCGTTCGCAATACACCATTGCAGCGGCTGGTAATAGCAAGCCTCGAAGTGCAGGCAGTCCACTCGCTCCAAAGCACCCCAGTAGCGCCCGTAAGCCACTGCGTGCTGAGTGCCTAAGCCGTGTATGCCGATCAAACTACAGGCGATGGCTATGCCATCTCTTTCTGCAATGAATAACAGCCAGTTCTCAGCCATATCTGAGCGCATGCGCTTGAAAAAATCAGGTGTGAGATAGGGTGCGTTGCCGTGTTCCAGATAGGTGCGCTCGTAACACTGGTAGAAAAAATCCCAGTCGGTTTCGCTGATAGCCGCACCTTGTGAGTGCCTGAACACCACACCTGCCTCAGTCACTTTGCGTCTTTCCTGACGGATTTTTTTGCGCTTTTCCTGGTTCAGGCTGCCAAGAAATGCGTCGAAGTCTGCCCAGCCTAAATATTGCCAATGGAATTGCACGGTTTGGCGTTGCAGCAATTCAGCCCGTGCGGTGGCTGCTATGTCCGCGGCACTGCCAAACAGCAAATGCAGGGAAGACAATTTTTCCTCATCGCACCAAGAGATAACGGCTTGCAACAACATGTCTCGGTGCGCATCGTTATCGGCCATTAGACGCGAGCCTGGCACCGGGGTGAAAGGCACTGCGATCAAGGCTTTGGGGTAATAGTCCAGTCCGTGCTGGCTGTAGGCATTGGCCCAGGCCCAGTCAAACACATATTCACCGTATGAATGGGTTTTCAAATAGAGCGGGCAGGCGGCCACAAGACGTTCGTTCAGCCACAATGAAAAAAACCGGGCAGTCCAGCCAGTGGTGGGTACGGCACTTTGGCTGTTGTGCATGGCCAGTAAATACGCGTGGCGCATGAAAGGGCTAGGGCAGTCTTGCGCTGCGAGCAATGCGTCCCAGTCGGCGGCCGGTAACTCGCCCGGGTGATTGAACACCCGAATGCCATAATCGTTCAGCTTATTTTGCATTTCATCCATGACGCTTCAACTCAGTGTAGCCCAGCTCAATTTCACCGTCGGCGATATGCAGGGCAATGCCCTCAAAATCATCGATGCAGCACGTACTGCCTACCAGCGCGGCGTTCGTTTGTTGATCACGCCGGAGCTGGCGATTTGCGGTTATGCCGCTGAAGACTTGTTTTTGCGTCCCTCTTTCATTGCAGCATGCCAGCAAGCGGTGGCATTGGTTCAAAACGAATTGGCTGATTTACGGGGCATGCATGTGGTGGTAGGTCACCCCAGCGGCGACGATAAACGCACGCGCTCAGTGGCCGTGCAGCAGCGTTACAACATGGCTTCTGTGTTTTGCGAAGGCCAGAAGGTGGCGAGCTATGCCAAACGCGAACTTCCCAACTACCAGGTGTTTGATGAGCGTCGCTATTTCATTCCCGGTCAAGACACGTGCGTGTTTGAGGTGGAAGGCGTGCAAATTGGTTTGCTGATTTGTGAGGATGCCTGGTTTGAGCAACCTGCGCTGGATGCCCTACATGAAGGTGCGCAATTGCTGGTGGTGATGAACGCTTCACCATTTCACCGGGGCAAAAGCGTAGAGCGAGAGCAAGCCATGCAGGCCCGCACTTTGGCGACAGGCTTGCCTTTGGTCTATGCACACTTGGTCGGTGCGCAGGACGAAGTGGTGTTCGAAGGTCGATCGTTTGCGCTTCAAGCGAATGGTGAATTAGCGGGACGTGCGCCTGGTTTTGTCGACCATGCTTTTGAAGTGAGTTGCGCTTTGCAATCCGGGCGACTGGAATTAAGCGCTCAAATGGCCGAACTCGGCGATGACTTGGCCGATGTCTGGCAAGCTTTGGTGCTGGGTGTGCGCGACTATATAGGCAAAAACAGGTTTCCCTCTGTGTTGCTGGGTTTATCAGGTGGCATTGATTCAGCGCTTGTCATGGCCATTGCTGTTGACGCGCTCGGCGCTGAGCGTGTGCGCGCAGTGATGATGCCGTCACCATACACAGCTGACATCAGTTTGACCGATGCCCGCGATATGGCAAAACGCATGCGGGTGCGTTACGACGAGTTGTCCATCGTTCCTATGTTCAAGGAATTCCTGAGCACACTGGCGACAGATTTCAATGGCAAGTCGATAGACACCACCGAAGAAAACATTCAGGCGCGCATACGCGGCACCTTGCTGATGGCCATGTCCAACAAGCACGGCTCCATCGTGCTGACCACCGGCAATAAAAGTGAAATGGCCACGGGCTACTGCACTTTGTACGGCGACATGGCCGGGGGATTCGCGGTGATCAAAGATGTGTCTAAAACCCTGGTTTATCAATTGGCCAACTGGCGAAATGCGCATGATCCCTTCGACACATGCGCGGCTCCGATTCCAGAGCGCATCATCACCCGACCACCCAGCGCCGAATTGCGCGAAGACCAAACCGACCAGGACAGTCTGCCGCCGTATGACGTGCTGGACGCCATTGTTGAGCGCTATATGGAACAGGACCAAAGCCAACAGCAGATTGAAGCTGCCGGTTACCGGCGTGAAGATGTGGATCAAGTGATACGCTTGATTCGAATCAATGAATACAAACGTCGTCAATCTCCGATTGGGGTTCGTATTACCCACCGGGGCTTCGGCAAAGATTGGCGTTATCCTATAACCAGTCTATTTCGTGCCTGAACGGGCCGCTCAGCATTCGTCAAGGGAAGAACACCATGAAACAAATCACCGCCATCATCAAACCCTTCAAACTCGAAGAAGTGCGCGAAGCACTGGCCGAATGCGGTGTCACGGGACTTACTGTGACCGAGGTGAAAGGCTTTGGCCGTCAAAAAGGCCACACAGAGCTTTATCGGGGTGCCGAATACGTTGTCGACTTTCTGCCCAAAATCAAACTGGAAGTCGTGGTGAATGCCGCTGACGTTGAACGCTGTGTTGACGCCATTGTGTCTGCGGCGCGTACCGGCAAAATTGGCGATGGCAAAATTTTCGTGACATCTGTAGAGCGGGTTGTGCGCATTCGCACGGGAGAAACTGACGCTTCAGCCATTTGATGGCTTGCTTGCACAAGGCTCAGTGACGCATATCAACTGTGGCGAACTGAACCGGTTGTTTAAATAGCAGATAAATTTTTATCAGCGGATAAACCCGCTGACTCAATCAAGCGTGGCAATAATTCGTTGATGTCTGTTGATTGCAGGACATAGTCCATTTGCCAGTCAGACACAAAACCGTGATCGACTGTGTTTTTCATAAAGCTCAGCAGTCCGTCGTAGTAACCGTCGACATTCAGCAAACCGATAGGTTTGTTGTGAAACCCAAGTTGTCGCCAGGTCCACACCTCGAACAATTCTTCAAAAGTGCCAATGCCCCCTGGCAAGGCGATGAAAGCATCTGCGCGTTCAGCCATCATGAATTTGCGCTGATGCATGTTGTCCACCATGTGCAATTCGTCGCAATGGGTATTGGCCGTTTCTTTTTCAGCCAGGGCATGCGGAATGATGCCAACCACTCGACCACCGGCCGCTTTGGTAGACATAGCCACGGTGCCCATCAAACCGTTGCTGCCGCCTCCATAAACCAGTTGGCCTTGGTGTGCGCCAATCCAATGCCCGACTGCGGTTGCAGCTTGCGAAAAACTTTCAAGGCTTCCCGGTCGGGAGCCGCAATACACACACAGAGAAAAATGAGGTTTCATAAAAGGCAGTTTGTCAGACAGAGATGTCATTGGCATGACTGTTGATGAGTGAAGGGCGCACATCCATCAAGCGGGTGCCGCTCCATTGATCGTGCCAAAACTGGCGTTGCGGGTGAAAGCGCACCAACCAGGCCCAAGCCGCAACCCAGACGAAGCTGGTGTACAGCGTGCTAGCCAATGTCAGGTTCAACATCTGCCCCGCGATCAGCGGCGGTAAAAACCAGACCCAACTCCACGCAAATCTCAGCAGAGCACGTCTTTGAGTAACGGCATGGCCGTGCGAATCTACCATTTTGATATGCCATGTTTTCATGGCCAGTGTTTGACCTTTGTGCCAGAACCAAGTGAAATACAGCGCAAGCACTAGACAAACAAAGGCTTGTAAGCCGTGCCGGTTGTCCAAGGCATGTCGGGTTTGAGTCAGTGAACTGAACAAATAACCGGCGATGAACACCACACCGAACAGCAACACGCCTTCATAAAACCAGCAGCTGAGTCTGCGAAGCAGGGAAGGAGTTGGAAAAAGACGTGAATCAGTAGCGTCCGTTGAAGGAACCGCCATCATGGTTTATCTATAGGCGCACGTTTTTTGATGGGCAGCAGTGTTTGAGGATTGACTTCGGCTGTTTCAATCCGTGGCGGCTTTTCTTGCCCCTCTTTTTTGGCGACAGGCGTGACCGTGATTTTTTCAGGTGAGACCGGGCGCACAGCCATGGCAGCGCCTTTCGACCAAGCCGGCTGGGACTGAGACAGCTTGTTTTTTTCTTCTTCGTTCAAGGATTGATAGGCTTCCCATTTGGCGACTTTTTCGTCAGTGCTCAATTGTTGGGATTGCGCAAAATGCAGTCTGGCCTGATAGCGTTGTGCAGGTGTCAATGCAGCCCAGTCACGCATACGTTCTTGGGCTACAACCTGAGCTTGGGCGCTGAGGTTAGGAAAATTCTTCGCAATGGCGATCCATTTGCGTTTGCGGTTTTCTTCCAGCACAGGCCATAAATTTTGCAGCGGTTGCAAAATCTGGCGCTGTTCTGCATTTAAGTCCGACCACCTTGGGCCAGCTTCTGCAATGCTTGCTTTAAAAGCGGTATCTGGTGCGCCAGCGGATTCTTGTTTTGCTTGGGCAGTGCAAAAGCCCGCAAAAGTGCTAAGTAATAAAAGTAGGCCAGCGGATTTACAGCCATAGA
The DNA here is from genome assembly GCA_947508145.1 of Comamonadaceae bacterium. Lineage (GTDB taxonomy): Bacteria > Pseudomonadota > Gammaproteobacteria > Burkholderiales > Burkholderiaceae_C > Limnohabitans. The sequence continues at coordinate 1,603 of CANNRV010000014.1, read as the reverse complement.
AATGAAGGGATGACAAGCGCATCAATCTTTTTGTAGTGTCTTTGTTTTTAGAAAATCAATGAATGCTGGGTCAGCATAAGCATGAGGCGGCAGGTCGTCCACCAACAACGCTGAATCAATTTCAGCCATTTCAAGCGCCGCTTGGTCGTTGTGGAACTCATATAGCAACATGAGTCCGGCTGCCAAGCAAATCAAGGGGATAAAAGACACCAGAAGTTTGTAAATTTCTTGGGTTTTAGACTGGAATGGCATACGCAAAGTGCCATTTCCTTGAATTTGCACATCAGCAACCGGCGCGAGTTCCACGCGACTGATGCGGCTGGCTGCCACTGCCCGGGTTCGTGCAGCGCGTAACCGTTCAGAAATGTCGTAGGGGAGATGCTGATTGCCTTGAGCCAATAGAGCTGCCATGCGCATGCCAAGTTGATCCTGCGCTGTCAATGTGGTTTGAATTGTTTTCATGGTTTCAGTCCTTTGGCGGTCAAGGCTTTGTGCAATGCCTGAATTGCTCTGGAGCAGTGTGTTTTAACACTTCCTTCCGAACAGCCCATGGCGGCAGCTGTCTCGGATACATCAAGCTCTTCCCAGTAACGCAGCAGGAAGGCTTCCCGTTGACGGCCAGGTAATTTTTGTATTTCAGATTCAATTTCCCGCACAGTTTCAGTGCGTGAAAGCAGGTCCTGGGCGCTTTCCGATGTCGGTGAGTTGCCGGAGTCTCCCAGTATTTCCAGAAAATCAAAACTTTCATCCTCATTTTCAGAGCCGAAATCGTTGTAGTTGCTGAACAAGGCGTTACGGGTTTTTTGCCGTCTGAACCAGTCGAGTGTGGTGTTAGACAAAATCCGTTGAAACAGCATAGGAAGCTCTTCAGCGGGTTTGTCAGCGTAATGTTCAGCCAGCTTCATCATGCTGTCTTGCACAATGTCAAGCGCGGCATCTTCGTCGCGAACATGGTAGAGAGACCGCTTGAAGGCGCGTTTTTCAACACCAGCCAGGAAATCTGAAAGTTCTTTTTCGGTAGCCAAAGGGGTACGTGTGCGGTTGAATCAGTCGCAAAGCGATTTCAGCTTGCAATGGTTTGTTGTTCGTTCGAAGGTGATTATGTCACCCTAAAAAAGCCAGCCGCGTATCAGCACAAACCATGAGTAAATAGTGTCATAATCAAAAGCTGTCCCAAGAAAAGGATCCCGGCTTGACGTTAAACGTTTGTGGCCAGGTATCCCAAGTCTTGATGCGCTTTCACAAGAAGTTGCAAAAAGGCACCCTGGGTTTTTCGTTTTCGAAATTCACAAAGGTTATACGCCATGGAAATCTCCAAAGCCGAGTTGCAATCTGCTGCTGTTGCCAGTCAACACAATGAAGCAGCTATCGAAATCAACGGCTCAGACATACTCGTTAAATCTCTTCAAGCTGAAAATGTCAAATACGTGTGGGGCTACCCCGGCGGAGCTGTGCTTCACATTTACGACGCACTATACAAACAAGACACTATTCAACATGTGCTGGTACGCCATGAGCAAGCAGCGGTGCATGCGGCTGACGGTTACGCACGGGCTACTGGCGATGTAGGCGTTGCCTTGGTGACATCCGGTCCGGGTGTAAC
>CANNRV010000013.1 GCA_947508145.1 Comamonadaceae bacterium | reverse complement strand
TTTATCCGCCACGCCCGCTGCGCAACATGCTGCTGGATTTGGCCCGTCCCATGCCTGCTTGCTGCATCAGCGCCATGCTTTTTTGCGCATGGGCATGGGTGATTGCCAGACCCAGCGCATCGGCTGCATCCGGCCCGGGCAGACCAGGCAGATTCAGCAAACGTTTCACCATTTCCTGCACCTGTGCTTTGGCTGCTTTGCCGTGACCGGCAATGGATTTTTTCATTTGCAATGCGGTGTACTCAGACACGCTCAGCCCGTGGTGCACCAAGGCCGCCAGACACGCGCCTCTGGCCTGACCTAGTAACAGTGTGGATTGCGGGTTGACGTTCACAAACACAATTTCAATGGCAGCGGTTTGGGCTTGGTAGCGTTGAACAACTTCGCCAATACCTTCAAACAACACGCCTATACGCCCGGGTAAATCGGCACGCGATAAGTGGTTGGTGATGATGGTGCCGCTGGCCACATAACGCAATTGTCCATTGTCAAAGTCCACCACACCAAAGCCTGTGGTTTGTAAGCCGGGGTCTATGCCCAATACCCTCATGGCAGCACCGCTGCACCCATGCGTCCCAAAATGATTTGCGAGCGTTCTGCCAGATAAGGCGACTGCTGCAGTTTCTCAAAATACCGGGGACGCGGCAGCATGACTGCCAGTCTGGCCGATTCCAACGGTGTCAGTTGAGCCGCAGGTTTGCTGAAATAGTGACGCGCTGCGGCCTCAGCCCCATACACGCCTTTGCCCCATTCCACATGGTTCAAATAGATTTCCAAAATGCGTTGCTTGCTCAAGCAGGTCTCCAGTGCCAAGGTGATCAACAACTCTTGGCCTTTGCGCAAAAAATGGCGTTCTCCGGAAAGAAACAGGTTTTTCGCCAGCTGTTGCGTGATGGTGGAGCCGCCCACCACTTTGGGCGCTTTGCCGTTGGCAGTGGTACGGGCTTGTGCTTTCTCGTTGCGTTGCCAGGCCTTTTCAATCGCCTGCCATTGCACACCGTCGTGGCTGGCAAACAAGTCATCTTCAGAGGCGATGACCGCGCGGCTCAGTGATATGTTGATGCGCTTGGCAGGCACCCATTGCTGCTGCCAATGAAACGATGGATCAGTGCGCAGCATTTGGCTGAATTGCGAGCGTTCAAATGCGGTGGACTGCGGGTCCACATAACGCAACATGAACACCCGCGCCAGAAAATACAACTGCAATCCCAGCCCGGCCAACAGCAGCAACACCACAAAACGTTTCCAGTGATTTAAATGACGCAAAGTGTGCAAAGTCTTGGCCATCTCATTGGTCCGGGTTGTCGGCTTGCACCGTTTGGTTGCGCTTGAAGGTGTAACGCGACACCATGGCCAGTTGGTCAAACTCACGCTTCATGTCAGCAGTGAAAGCGCCAAACGGACCAGCTTCAGTCGCCAAAGCCAAGGCTTGTTTGTCCAGTTCGGGCTGGCCTGAACTTTTCAGCACACGTGAATCAATCACCCGGCCTTGTGCATTCACGGTCAACAACAGCGTGAGGCTGCCGTACAACTTGCGCCCCTGGGCTTGCGGGAACAAGCGTGTGCCGCGTTCTTCAATCAAGCGACGCATATGGTCATGGTAGAGCGCATAGCTGACTTCACGGGTTGAAGGGCTGACATAGCGAGTACGTGGCCTGGCATTTTGTTCGTTGATGCGTTGTTCAATCTCGGCCAACACATCCATTAACTGGCGACGCTGGTGTTCTTGTTCAGCCGCTTCAGAGGCAGTGGCCGCTTGTTTGGCGTTGTTGATACTCAGCTGTTTTTTGACCTGAGCCAGCATGGCGGTTTGCTGTTGCTTTAATTGACGCAGTTTGGCGCTGGCTGCATCGTCTGCCTGACCGGTTTGGTTGCGTTCAGACAGGGGCAGCGCAGACTGTGCCCGGCCGGTGGCGACATCACCGCCGCCTTGCAAATTGGCTTGCGCCAAGGCCTGCGGTTTGTCCGGTGCGCCCGCATTGCTGCGTGCATTCACCAGCACAATGTCCAAGGGCATTTGGGTCATCAATCGGTCAAAGCCTTGCGGGTCGGCGATTCTGAACAGCAACAAGCCCACATGCAACAACACCGACACACCCAATGCAGTTTGCATGGGCGTGATGCGGGTGAACATGTTGCGCAGCATGTTCAGTTGCCTGTGGCCGGGGCGGCGCCCTCGCTGCTGGTGTTGGCGTCGTCTGCATCGTCGAGTTCCATGGCGATGGTCACCGGACCCGCACTCAACTCTTGTTCACCGCTGTCTTCTTCCATGGCAGAAGGTGCATCCAGCAGGCTCAGGAAATGTGCGGACACATCCAAAGCCATGCTGTCAATTTGGCCGATGCGCACACTCACCAAAGCACCACGCTCCAATGCAGGCGCGGATTGAAGCGTTAGCACCAGCGGCAGATTCACCGCACGCACCAGCGGCATTTCGCCGGGGAATGCTTTGATGACGGTCGCATCCAGTTCTTGAATCTGGTGTTGCAATACATATTGCAGCGTCCAGTAACGCTCCATCGTGCCTTGGTTGGTGTTGTAGGCGCTGTAGGCATCTTCAAAGGCCGAGACGATGGACATCAGGCTGGCATCTTTGGGTTTGAACGGTGCGGCCAATGCAGCCGTGGCACCGTTGCGCACACAGGCCACCAATTGCCATTGGTTCACCAAATCGGTGTAGCGGCGCAGCGGCGAAGTGCTCCATGCATAACATGGCACGCCAATGCCTGCGTGCGGCAAGGCGCGTGTGCCCATGCGCACTTTGATGCCCGGTGCCAGACTGGCTTGGCTGCGGTACAGACCGGGCACGCCCAAGTCGGCCAGCCACTGGCCCCAGGTGCTGTTGGCCAAAATCATGGCTTCGGCGACGATCAGGTCCAGCGCTGCGCCGCGCGGGCGAATGCTCAGGTGCACAGGCTCGTCACCGCGCGGGCCGTTGTCGCCGACACCATCGACGCGGAAATTGAAGTCGGGGCGGTTGAACTGCTCGGGCTTGCCACGCACCAGTTCGCGTTTGCTTTTCAAATGTCTGGCCAGGCGGTGCATGAATTGCAATTCGGCACGCGGCAATCCTGCATCCAAAGACGCATCGTCGTGCGCAAACGATGCATCGCTGAGCCAGGCTTCTGTGACGATATGGTCTAGCTTGTCATGGCGCAAATTGGCGATGATGGGCACTTGCTCTAATCGCGTGACCGAGCTTTGCAATTGCAAACTGTCTTCGTCAAAGCTGACATACAAAGAGAGTGCCGGACAGGCTTTGCCTGCGTCCAGCGTATAGGTTTGCACCACGCTGTCGGGCAACATGGTGATTTTGTGGCCCGGCATATACACGGTGGACAAACGCTGGCGTGCCACCTGGTCAATCGCATCGCCGGGTTGCAAAGCCAACGCAGGTGCAGCGATATGAATGCCTAACACCACGGTGCCGCTGCCCAAACCTTGCACCGACAAAGCATCGTCAATTTCAGTGGTTTGAGAATCGTCAATCGAATAGGCTTGGACATCCGCCAATGGCAGGTCTTGCGGCAGCGCCGGGGCTTGCAAAGCGGGAAAGCCGGTGCCCTTGGGGAAATGCTCGAACAAAAAACGCTGCCAATGAAAGTCGTATGCGCTTTGTATGGCACCTGCTTGTTGCAGCAGTGCCAGCGGCGGGCGTTGACTTTGCTTGGCCGCCATCACCACGGCTTTGTACTCGGGCGCGTTTTTGTCCGGCTTGAACAGAATTTTGTAGAGCTGGGTTTGCACCGCTGCCGGGCATTGACCGTCGACCAGTTGTTGCGCCCATTCTTCGATTTGCGCTTGTTGCTGTTTCTTTTTTTCTATCGCGGCCAGTGCCTGCGCAATGATGTCGGCAGGTGCTTTTTTGAAATGTCCTTTGCCAGCGCGGCGGAAATAATGCGGCGCTTCGGACAGCTTTAACAAACATGCGACCTGTTCTATCAACGTGGCTTTGTCGTTGAAATATTCAAACGCCAGTTCAGCGAAAGAGAACTCATCCGGTGGCGCGAATTCCCAGGCCAGTTCAAGTTCAATGGTCTGGGCCAAGGCGGTGGCGGCTTGGAGCAATTCGGCCGGTTGGGGTTTGTCAAAGCGCAGCAAGATTTGCGCGGTTTTCACTTTGACCCGTTTGCCGGTGGCCAACTCCATTTGTGCGGATGCCTCTGTGTCAGACAACACCCGGCCGCTTTGCAGTTTGCCTGCTTCTTCAAATAATGCGTACATGCGGGTGATTGTCCCATGGGCGCACAAGCCGGGATTGGCTTATTCGGTGTCAGCTTCCCGCCTCAGTGCGCAAGACCGGGACAGATCCAATACTCATGTGATCAACACCCTGTTGTTCAACAAGTCATCCAAGGTGGTGTATCCATTCATCGTGGCGTTTTCCAACACGATGCTTTGAACCACAGTCGTGCCAGCCCCGGTGTCTATGTCAATCCTGGCAGCAGTGCTGCCACTGGCCGGGGTAAAACTCACCCAGTCGCTCAATGTAGAGCTACCTGCTTGGTAGCCAAGACTGCGCAGTAAATTCGAGATATCGATTTTGTCGCCTTTTAGGTTGGTGTTGTTCCAAGCATTAAAGTCTTTGATGGTGTCTGTGCTCACGCTGCCAGCGCTGGCGTCCCCGGCGTTCCATTGGAAGGTGTCGTTGTCAGACATGTTGTAGGTGGTGATGGCCGCCTGCAAGCTGCTTGAAGTCACATCGACATTGCCATTCACATTGTTTTTGAATGTCATGGTGTAAGTGAATTTATTAATGAAATCGGAGTTGGTGGTGCTATAGGTGCTGCTAGACCAACCCGACAGTAAATTACCGCTGATGGTGTATCTGCCAGTTGAGGTGCCAGAGCCGCCCACTGAAATATTGGACAAGGCCGTCGCCAAATCCACGGCGTTCAAATCGCTCAAAGCGGTGATGGTCAAACCGCCATAGGACAGCGTGTTGCCTTGGCTTAAAACATCGCCGGTGACAAACTTTAATTCAACGGTTTCCGGCGCAGAGGCAGTGCCGTTGACATTGCTGGTGTTGTGTTGGCTGGAGGTATTGGCACCCCCCCGGCCCCACATCGTGTCGTTGCCGCTGCCGCCGATGATGAGGTCATTGCCAAAGCCACCCATGATCCAGTCATTGCCTGCGCCGCCATCCAGGGTGTCATCTCCCGCGCCCATGACTTGCTTGTAAATATCGCTGCTGGTATTGCTCAGGTCTGTCATGACCTTGTTGTAAATGGCTGGGTCCAGACCCGCTGTGACAGCGGAGGTGTCATCAGCACCCGTGGCAGACACGCCACCACCACCACCACCGGCAGACGTATTCGGGCTCACCCTGCTGACACCCACGGTAGAGGGCGAGCCGCGCAAATCGGACCCGCTATTGATATCTGTAGCTAACAGAGGACGGCTGGCAGTGCCGTAGCCGTCGCCACCGCCTATGCCGCCAAGACCGGCGCTTGAAAAAAAAGGGTTAGCAGCCTTGGTGGCGCCGCCGCCGCCGCCGCCATAACCGCCATTGGTGCCAACCACGGCGGCAATGTATACGTCGGTGAGACCTCCAAATTGCGGCAGTATGCTACCCGCAAAAGAACCCGAGAAGCCGTCACCAAACACAATGTCGTTGCCATCAGCGCCGCTGATGCTGTCAGCCGCACCGCCGCCAAAGCCCGGTCTTCCCACCCGGTTGGAATTGGTGCCGCCGGCACCGCCGCCTGAACCATCGCCAAAAATAATGTCTTCAAAGGCCGTGCCCGCCAAAGTATCTGCGCCAGCACTGCCATTGGTTCCGGGGTCAGAGAAATTGTTACTCCAAAGACTAGATGCTGAACCACCGCCCGAGGCATCGCCGTAAATCAAATTACCCGCTTTCAAATTCTGGCCGTTGTAGGACATTGGAATGCTGCCTGCTGCAGCAAACGTTGAAGTGGTGGTGACTGGGCTGCTGGTCCGTGCGTTGACCGTATCTGTGACGGTTGTGGTGAAAGAAGGAGCCGTCGATTCGTTGCCATCGTAAAAAGAGACTCTGCCTGCGGTGACATCGGCCAGCGTGAAGTTGCTGATTTTGTTTTTGTAAATAATCGGACTGATGTCAGCTGTCGCGTTAGATTTGAATGTCACCTGGCTGTTGCCGGTGTTAGCGTCTGATGACGAATTCCATAAAACCAAATTGCCTGTGAAACTGCCAAGCAGACTGGTAGGGGTGGTATTGCTGGCTTTACCTCTGAACAAGTCTGCCACTTGTGCCGCGCTGACGGGTTGATTGGCCGTGAAGGTCAGGTTGCTGACGGTCACTGCATCACCCGCTGACATGTCAAAAAATGTAAGGGTTGCAGATTCGTTTGAATTGGGCGCTATGCCCTGGGTGGTTTTTATGCTGACGCCTGTGCCGGTAACAGTCAGGTCTGTGACATTGGCCGTAGCAGTGGCGGAGGTGAAAGTCACCGCTGCCGACGCCGACGAGCCAGTGGCTGTGCCCGAGCTAAAACCTGCAATAGAACCGGAAAAAGTACCGAGACTGTTAGTAGGCGCTGATGGTGATGTGCCAGCGACATAGCTGGCAAATGCATTCGCCAATGCGCTGGCCGAAGCCGCACCGTTTCCGCCTATGGTTAAGGTGAGACCGCCGACAGTGACGGTATTTCTGGTTCCAGCATTTATAGCTGCGGTAGATAAAGCGGTTATGGCACTGAACGTCACCACACTGGTTTCAGTGATACCAGATGCAGAACCGTCAGAGGTATTGGTGATATTGGAGCGGTCATTGAAGTAAAAATAATTGGTGTTCAGGTAGGTGTCTCGGCCCGATGCAGGTGTAAAGCCAATTAAATTGCTGATGCTGATTTTCAGGTTGCTTTCAGCCACATTGTTCAGGTTGTTGATGCCAAATACACTGGGCACCAAGGTCAAGTTTTGGATGCGGTTGGCATAGACCGGACTGCTGATATTGGGCGACAGTTGTGGTGTGTCAAGCGCGCTGGTGATATTGATGTTGACGGGTGTGTTGACGCTTGATACACCACTCGCAGACACGCTGACATTGAAGCTGACTTTATAGTCATAGCCGCCATTGGCCGTGCGCGTCATTGCATCGGTGGGTGTTGTTTTGTTGATCGCCTGGTCGTTGCTGACAAACTTGTATTGACCCGCATTCGCGCCGCTGCTGACAAGGTAAAAGTCACCATAGGTGGTGGTGTATTTCAAATTGTATTTGCCTTCAAGCACGGCGCTGCCCGTCAAGGTGGTGGCTCCCGCGACAGTCAGCGATAAGTCTGCATAAGTGTCATCTGTATAAATCAAAGCCCCGGTTTGTGCTGTGAAGATGTCAAATTGATTGACTGTCTCTGCAAAATTTAAACTGATGCCAGCCGGGTTGTTGATCGTCACATCCTTGGCACCTTTGATATTGCCAAATTGCAGTGGAACAAGGGTGGGGGCACCATTGCTGTCTTTGACCTGGACATTAAAGGGATCTTCTGACACGGTGTCGGTTGTTTTCAAAGCCTGTGTCAGCGCAAGCGTGTTGTTGAGCTGGTAGGTGGCAAAAATCCTGTCAGTGATATTGGCATCAAAACTGACGGTGCCGTATTTACCTGTTTTGCTAACGATAGTGCCATTTTGCGACCAACCATTACTTATCAGGTAGTTGAAGTCCACATAGATGCTGTCTCTTTCCAGATCGGAAAGAAGATAGGTGCGGGACGCGCTAGCTGTGCCAGCGGTGACTGTGTTCAATACCGTGGAATCTTCCAGCATGTTTTGGGATTGCAATGAAGCACTGTAAGTGGGTGCGCGGTTGGCAACCACCACGTTGAAAGTGCTTGTGCCTGAAGACAAGCTGTACAACAAGCCGTCACTGACCTGGTAGCTGAAGCTGGCAAAAGAAGTGGTGTTTAAATTTTGGGTGTAGATGTATTTGATATTGGCGATATCGGCAACATTGATTTCCTGACCTTGAATGATGTAGTTGCCATTAAGTGTCAAATTACCTGTCGCTGGCAAGCTGGTTATTTTGATTTTGGTGAATGTGTTTTTCGCCGCGTCTGTATCGGCATCCAGAAATTTAAAGTCTGCCGTTTTGAAGACATAAGTGCCTGAATCGTCAATTTGTATGCTGCTGTTGCTGGTGGTGGGCCGGTAATTGGTGGCGGTCAAATTGTTGACGGTCACCGTTTGCTCTGCAGACAAATTGCCGGTGCTGGTGTTGTTGCTGGCCACCACCGTGAACGAGTAGCTTGATTTGATGGTCACACTGGGGGCCAAATCATTCAGAGATACCACACCAGTGTTGATATCGATATTCAAATAGACGGCATCTCCCGACGTTGGGTTTTTCAGGCTGTACTTCACCTGTTGATTGGTGACTGTGCCATCTGCATCTGTGGTGACTGCTTTGTGGATGGCATTGCTTCCCGTGTCCAGCGTGTAGCTCGGTACCGTCACATTGGTGCCATCGGTGAACACGGGCGGTTTGTCATTCACATCGGTCACGGCAAGGTTCACTGTTTGCTCGCTGCTGGATGTAGACCCATTTTGGTTCAGGGTCGCCACCACGGTGAAGGTGTAGCTGGGTTTGGTTTCGTAGTCAGCGCCGGTTCTCAATGTCACCGCGCCCGTGACGCGGTCAATGCTGAATGAGCTGGCGTCACCGGTTGTCTTTAAGCTGTAAGACACCGTGCCTGAGTCAGCTGAGGCGGCCGCAGTGTAGATCAGCGTGTCGTTGACTGTGTTTTCGTTGATACTGCTGCTGGAACCGCTGGTGAAACTGGGGCTGAGCAGACTCACGTTGAACTTGACGGCATTGGCTGTTTCGCTCCATAAATAACCGTCGCTGACTTTGTAAGTGAAGAAGCCGTAGTTGCTATTTGAGCCTGTGGCCTGCGCGCTATAGCGCAAGTGCTTGTTTGCCAACTCTGCGACCGTGATTTCCTGGTTGGCAGAAACATCTGTCCAGTTGGTGCCGTCTGAAGAGTACTGCAGCAGACCTTTGTTTGGCGTGCTGTTGATTTTGATTTTTTGAAGCGTGTTGTAGTTGGGATCGGTGTCCACATCCACAAAGAAAAAATCATCTTTCGAGAGGTAATAGAAATCGCCGTTGACGGTTAATGTGGTGTCTTGGCTGCTGGGTCGGTTATTCAGTACGGTCAAATTCTGAATGATCACTTTTTGCTCGGCAGACAGCGTGGTTGTGTCACTTGCGTTGTCAGCAATCACCGTGAATGTATAGCTGGACTTGTCGAGCAGGTCAGGTGCAGAGTCTTTCAGTGACACGACGCCGGAAACGGAATCGATGCTTAAATAGACTGCATCACCTGTCCCCGGGTTTTTTAGCCTGTAGCTCACAATTTTGTTTGCGGCTGTTCCATCTGCATCTGTGGTGTTGGTGGTGTAAATGGCTTTAGAGGTGTTGCCCATCGTATAGCTTGCTATCGTCACTGTGTCGCCATCAGTGAAGACCGGCGGACAGTCGTTCACATCCTTTACCGAGACAGTCACTGTTTGTTCGGAGCTGGAGGTGGAGTCCTCCAAAGTCAAGGTGGCCACGATGGTGAAGGTGTAGCTGCGCTTGGTTTCGTAGTCCGCGCTGTTTTTCAACATGACAGAGCCATCGTAAGTATTACAGTCAAGCAACTCATAGTCACCGGATGCTTTCAGGCTGTAGATGATATTGGGAAAATCAATAGATGAAACAGATGCAACAGTTATGTGAATCGGGCTACCGGGGTCGGCGTTTTCAGTGACGCTGTCGCTGTTGGGGGTGTCGAATACAGGCCGAGGCTGATTCACATTGATGGTCATGGTGTTGGTTGAAAGGCTCCACAAAGAACCGTCATAGACTTGGAATGTGAAACTGCCGTAGTTGTTGCTGGACGCTGTGGCTGCCGGGTTGTAGCGGAACGAGCGATTATCCATATCGCTGGCAGAGATTTTTTTCTGGTCCTGCACCACTACCCAGTTGGCGTAACCACTGTCATCCGAATAAAAGTATTCAAGACGCCCGTTAACAGGCATGCTGACGACTCTGATAGCGTCAATGGCAGTGGCGCTGTCGCCCAGATCAGAGTAGGGGAAATCTTTTAGGTCGAAGTAATAGTAAGCATCCTTGACAGTAATACTATTATTGCCGGAGGTGGGCCGGTAATTGGAGGGTTTCAACTGGGTAGCAGTGATTCTTTGATCAGTGTATAAGTTGTCGTTTGTGGCACGCACCGTGAATGTATAGCTTGACTTGGCGCTAAGGTCAGGTGCAGTGTTGTTGAGTGACACCTCGCCAGTCGTTGGGTTGATCGCCAGGTATTTTGAATCATCCGACGGCCGCAAACTGTAGCTTAGCTTTCGATTCGCAGCTGTTCCATCCGCATCTTCGGTGGTGGCTGTGTAAAAAACGTTTGTATCTGCATTGACTTCCGATCCCTGCATCTTTGCGCTGCTGGTGAATACCGGCGCGTTGTCATTCACATCGTTGACGGCCACCGTCACAGCTTGTTCATTGGTGGAGGTGGTTCCGCTGTCGAAGGTCACGGTGGCCACGACGGTAAAGTTGTAGCTGGTTTTGGCTTCGTAGTCAGCCAGGCCACCATTCGCTATGTCTTCCCCTGACTCACTGTCAGTGCTTCTCAAAGTCACTTCCCCGGTCTGACTGTCTATATCAAGCAAACTGTAGTCACCGGTCTGCTTTAAGCTGTAGCTGATGTCACCCTTGATGACAGTTGCATTGGCTTTGTAAATCGGCCGTTCAATGGCAGTGTTTTCTTCGATAAAAGGGTTGTTAGGGCTGGCGAAAACAGGGCTGAGCAGATTCAGGTTGATACTGATTGAATTGGGCTGCTCGCTCCACAAACTGCCATCGCTGACTTTGTACCTGAATGAACTGTAGTTGCTGTCGGATGCCGAGGCTTGCGGGCTGAATCGCAAATGTCTGAGGTCCAGCTCTGTGGTCAAAATGTCCTGATTCAGCAAAACATCTTCCCAGGAAGCGGTGTCTTCTACCCAGTATTGCAGCAAGCCATTGAGAGGCAGGCTAATGATTTTAATTTTTACAAATTGGTTGAATGTGGTGTCACCATCATAAAAGTCAAAATACGATTGAGTCAGGAAAAAGTCAGAGCCATCCACCACCACGCCACGGTCTTTACTGGTGGGGGGGGAATTCGGGGCGGACAAATTGTCAATCGTTACTGTTTGCTCAGTGGACAAATCCCCTGTTTCAGCGTTATTGAAAGCGATCACAGTGAAGGTATAGCTTGACTTTAAGTCCAAGCTGGGTGCAGTGCTGTTCAAAGACACCACGCCTGTGACCGGGTCGATGCTCAGGAAGCTCGCATCGTCGTCTGAGTCTTCACGCAGACGGTAGAAGACTTGTCGGTTAGCGGCTATTTTGTCGGCATCCTTGGTGGTTGCTGTGTAAATGGCTTTGGAGCCGAAGCTCATTTGCAGGTTGGGTATGTCAGCGGCGCTGGTGAATTCCGGTGCGTTGTCGTTGACATCATCCACCGTGACCACCACAGCTTGTTCAGCGGTGGATGTAGAGCCGTCAAGCTTGAGCGTGGCCACCACGGTGAAGCTGTAGCTGGTTTTGGTTTCATAGTCAGCCATGCCATCATTTGGTAAAGATGCATTTGTCAGGCTGTCAGTGCTTCTCAGTTTCACTTCACCTGTGCCAGGGTCAATGCTTAAGAATTTATAGTCTGTTGAAACAGATTTCGTCTTCAAACTGTAGGTGACGACCGCATCGCTATTGCTGGCAGATGCTTCAGCTTGGTAAATCACTGTGCTTAAGTCTGAATTTTCTTCTACGTTGCTGCTGAAATCACTTGAGAAAACAGGAGTGACAGGACTCAGGGAAAAGGTAATGGCAGTGAATCCATCGCTCCATGCATAACCATCGCTGACTTTGAAAGCGAAACTGGCGTAGTTGGAAATGGTGCTGTTGGTGTTGCTTTGAGGGCTGTAGCGAAAATGGTTGTTGGTAATCTCTTGGGTGGCGATGTCCTGGTTCGCCACTACGGCTGTCCAGTTGTTGCCGTCCGCGCTGTATTCCAGCAGCCCTTTGGTGGGCAGTTTGGTGATTTTGATTTTCTGAAATTGACTTAAGGTGGGATTCGTGTCGTTGTCTAAAAAATTGAAATCGCTTTCAGAAAAGTAGTAGTTAGAGTTATCCACATTGATGGTATTGCTAGAAGTGATGGGCTTTTGGTTCACTGCACTGCTGAGCGACAGCGTCACCGCCTGTTCTGCAACCAGGGTGGCATCTGAAGCCGTATTGGTGGCCACCACCGTGAAGCTGTATGTGCTTTTCAATGACAGATCAAGTTGGCCTTTCAAGCTGACATTGCCCGTTGTGGGGTTGATGTTGAGCATGCCGGCATCATCGGACAAGCCTGTCTTCAAAGAAAAACTCACCAGCCGGGTGGCGGCTGTGCCATCTAAGTCCGAGGTTTGTGCCTGGTAAACCACCCCGTTGTTGATGTCCGTGGTCAGCAAATCCATCGTGGCAGGGCTGGTGAACGCGGGCGCATTGTCGTTTTTATCCAGGGCACTGAGTGTGACGGCCTGTTCGCTGTACAGCTTGCTGCCATCTGTCAAGCTGGCGACGACGGTGAATGTGTAGCTGCTCTTGGTTTCAAAGTCGGCTGGGTTTAACAAGCGAACCGCGCCTGTGACTGTGTCTATGGAGAGCAATGAACTGTCGCCGCCTGATTTGAGGCTGTAAGCAAAACCCACTGTGGTGCTGGCACTTGCCTGGTAAACAATGGTTTGCGAATCTGCATTCTCATCGACGCTGGCTGTGGACTTGCTGGTGAAAGTGGGTGCAGTCAGTTGATGTGTGGTCTTTTCGACCACGGTGTTGTCTATTTTTGTTACGCTGCTCGAAGCCACCTGTTGACTCAGTTCGCTGATCACCAGCACTGTGGTTTTGCCAGTGGTATTTTCGATCTGAGAAATAGTGGCGAGAAATTTGCCTAAGGTATTTGCGTTGGCGTTGCTTTTGCCGGAAGTATCAATGGTGGGGATTGCCACAGCGGTGGTGATGTCGCTGTCCGTCAAGCCGATCAATTTGCTGGTTGCCTGGTTTTTATCTGCAATGATTTTTGCGGTCACTGTGGACTTGAGCACGGGTAAGCCACTGCTGGTGTCCAGCAAATCATTGGCCGCCAATTGTGTGGCGGGATTGACATGCATGGTCTTGGTCAATTGCCCCGAAATCACGGTGGACACGGAGTACAGTGTTGTGCTTAAGTTGGTGGGGGATGTCGTGGTTTCGTCTGTGTAGTCGGGTTCGCTGCCTTGGCTGGCGACACTGATGATCAAACTGCCAACGTATATTTTTCCCAGACTGATGCTGAAATTGCCGTTGCTGTCAACGCTGGCGTTTGCCAGCCGGGTTCCTTGTGCGTCGTAGGCTGTCACGACCAAATCATTGCCCTGTCGCACCGGTCCCAGTGTGACAGTGCCCCCCACCACGGTGGAAGACACGATGGAAGACGCAGCCGCGGTGCCGCCCCCTCCGCCGGCACCGCCAGCTGCCAGTGCGCCCAGCGCACCCAAGGCGCCCCATTGCGGCGAAATGCTGCTCAAAAACCCTGCTTCTTTGGCGGCGATGGCCACGGGCGTCACACCCACTGCAGCGGGTTGATTGGCTGCAGCCGTTGTGTCTGGTGCAGGCGGGGTTGATGTCGAAGCGGCCGTATTCACCGGGGTGTTGGATGGTGCCTTTTCTGCGACAGCGGCAGGCGGCTGGCCGCTGTTGTTTGACGCAACTGCCGGGGCTTGGGTTGGTGGAACACCTGATTCAGCAGATTTTTCAAGCACGGCGGGTGGGGTGCCAGCAGGAGGTGCGCCAGTGGCTACTTGAGTGGAGTTGGCATTGTTGGCATTGAGTTGCTGCCTGAATTGCTCAATCTGCTGTTGCAACTGAAGGATGGAATCGTTGAGAGGTTTGATGGCCGTCTCTATCGAGGAGGTCACCGCAGCAGCGGAATCCGTGGTGGTCGAAGTAACGGTATTTGCGGTGGTGGTGTTTGAGTTGTTGGCTTTGGGCGCCTTGTCATCCGTGTCTGTCGGAGCATCGGGGTTGGAGGTGTTTTGTACTGTGTTGAATACCCCTGACAGGTCTACCTGTCCCACCCATTTCAGTATTTTTCCGACTTCGATCTCGTCATCCTCAAAGTGAATCGGTAAATCCGGTTGGGTCATGGCCAACATGGCACCGTCTTTGAGCGTGACTTTTTTCCCGTTCTTGAGAAGCAAAACAAAATCTGTGTCAAAAATTTTGACAGAGGCCACATCACTGGCTTTGAAGCCAAATTTGACGAGGTTTTGGATGAGTTTTTTATTTTTTTCCATGCTATGTTTTCTCCTTGGTCATAGATCGAAGAAAGTAAGAATGCTTACGGTTTTTTCTTGGTGATCAACTGGTAGATGTCTGCAAAAATACCTTTGACAGATGTCCATATCTGTATCAAGGCGTGGGGTTTATCCAGGGCACTTTGGTAGATTCTGTTGAGCTCAGCCACCTGTAAATTCAGTTGTTGTGTGTGCACTGAAATTTGATCAAACTGCTTGCTCAAATGGTCTGACAACGCGTGGACGTGTTGTTTGTAGGCTTCTTGTACTTGCAGTACCTGCAGTTGATAAGACTCTTGAACTTGGAGCAATTGCTGCTTATTCGCTTCCTGGTTTTGAAGCGTTTGCTGTTGGTAGGCCTCTTGTGCCTGCAGTGTGTGCTGCTGGTAGGTTTCTTGTGCTTGTTGCGTTTGTAAGGCTTGCAACCGGTATGCCTCTTGTAATTGGGCCAATTGCTGCTGGTTGGCTTCCTGGGCTTGAAGTGCTTGCTGTTGAAACACCTCCTGGACTTGCAGCAATTGCTGCTTGTTAGTCTCTTGGACTTGGAGCGTTTGCTGTTGGAATACCTCTTGGACTTGCAGCAATTGCTGCTTGTTGGCTTCCTGGCTTTGCAGACTTTGGTCCTGGAAAGCCTCTTGTAGCTGGGCCAATTGCAGCCTGTTGGCCTCTTGGGCTTGCAGTGATTGCTGATTCACTTGCAGATTGCTGAGTAGCAATTCCTGTGTGTTTCGGTCAATCAACTTGCGGTTGGCTACTGCGCTGATGTACTCTTCTTGAGACTTGAGCCAGATTTGCTCTGTATCCTGGTGTTTGTCCAAAATGCGCGTCAGCAATTGTTGGTTAGATTGCAATTCACTGGTGATGGACAAGAACTGATCAGAGGGCATGCCTGTCCCCGAATAAACCGCCCCCTGCACCGGCGCCTGAATGCTTGCTTCAGCCATTTCGTGTCGACGAATGGTTTCGCGCGTGTTCAGCAAGATCTGGTTGCATACCCGTCTGACAGACGTCAACATCCATTCCAGCAATAACGAGCCCATCAAGCCATACATGGAGGCCACAAACGCAGTACCCATGCCTTCCATCGGACGTTTGAGTTTGCGCAGCATTTCACTGAAAGGTGACTGGCCGTTGCTGCTTGAGGAATTCATCATGCTTGAAATAATGTCAGCCATTTCCTGCAAGCTGCCCAGCAAACCCACGAAAGTTCCCACCAATCCCAAGCCGATCAAAGCGCCGCTGACATAGGCGGGGAAAGTGAAACCCTGGTGAATGGCTTTATCGAATTCTTCGACTTCTTTTTCAATGTGTTCATGCTGTGTTTGCGGTGCGCGGTCGTGCATACTGCCAATCACCATCAGCAATGGTGTGATGCTGCGGCGGTTGCTGAACTGGCGTAACAGTTCAGCCGCATCGGTTTTGTTTTTGCTCGACCAGTTCAGTAAAAATTCCCGCTCTGACAAGCAACGGTATAGCGCAATGCTCAGCGTGGTCACCCCTGATACAAAACCTATGGCAATCAAGTAAATGATTTGAGGGTGAGGTGACATTTGAACGCTTTGCAGCACAGCGTCTTTAAATTGCACAACGCCGAGACCAATAATCAATCCCGCCGGGAACATGGTGAGTAACCAGGATTGGATGTTGAAGAAGTTGAATAATTTTTTCATGGGATGAGATGTCTCAAGGTAAGCGGGAACTCGTGGCAAGGTAGACGTGCAAAGCGTTTTTATTGGTTTCACCCGGCAGCATGCGTACCTCAATGCGGTTGGCAGGAATGCCGATTTCAACCAGTGCATTGCGCACGACCATCAAGCGTGTGAATAGCAATTTATTGGTGTTAGGTGTGTCCTCGTTATCTACTGCCCACACCACAATGTCTTCGTCGGGTTTGGCAATTTGAGGCAGAAACGTTTGCAGATGCGTTTTGAGCTCGTGCTGCATTTCGGGGCTTTGGCGAATGAATTGCAAAGACAGGATGTTTTGCTCGTTCAACTTGGCCTTCACTGAAGTTTCAGCGGATGACGCGGCAGTGTCTGAAGATGCCGGGGTTTTGAGCTTGATTTGACTGACCGGAAATTTGTCAATCGTCTCCTGGGTAGGGAAGGCCAAAGGCGTTGGTTTTTCTTTCTTTTGCTTTGAGCCTTTGCCGGGAGTGTCGCCGTCATCGTTTGTGTTGACGGTTTGGCGAACCTGGTTTTGCACCAAACCAAGCCCGAAAGCCATGATGCAAAGCATGAACAAAATGTTCAACAACACGTTCATGATGGCATCGACAAAGCCGGGCCAGTAGTTAATGTTTTCGTCGTTTGAGTGCATATTGGCTCAGTCGAACACCACGGTCAGAAGCACACTGGCTTTTTCTTCAGCGCTGTTGCCGGTATGTTCGGTGTCTATCAATGTTTCTATGGTTTCGGCTTGCACACCGATTTGCAGTAATGCTTGCCTGACCGTGATATTTCGTGTGTAAGCGTGCTTCATTTGCTGTGCATCCATCGGATCAGCCAATGTGTAGATTTGCCAAATGGCATTTTTCTTAGTGGAAAAGGTTTTCAGTTCATTTTGTAAATCAAGCGCCCAATGGTTGTTTTTGTCCATGTCCACAGGAAACTGAATATGAAAACGATGGCCATTGATGCCGCCGGTTTTTTGGTTGGCCAATAACAGCTCAAGCATTTTTTCGCCGCTTCCCTTTTCAACTTCTGGAACGCTTGTGGCGTAGTGCTTATCTTTTTTGCAGTTGACCAACTCACTGCATTCGACAGATTTGCTGCCCTCAGACACCAGGCCTTTATCTATGGCCTCCTGGATCACAGACGTAGCCATACCCAGAATGCCCATGAGCATGAGCAAGGCAATCAGCAGGCTGGAAATGCTGGATACATAACCTTGCCAGACGTTGAATCCTTGACCTGTGTCTTTTTTTGATTTCTTCATTGAGGGAAGATTTTATAAAACTAAATAGTTTAATTTCTAAGTGCATTATGTCAAAAATATTGAATTTAATTGCCTTTTGTTGCTTTATGTATGCGGTAAATACAACCCTCATAATTGGCCGTATGGCTATCAGCTTTGAAAAACCTTATTTTTTGCGTCAGTTCATGCATGTATTGCGGGGCTTTGACGGACAACTGACCTTGGCTGTGGCCTTGCTGGCGACCGCCGGACTGATCACCATGTTTGCCTCGGGTTACGCCAATGGCATGCGCTTTTGGGACCATGCACGCAATCTGACGCTGGCGTTTGGCATCATGTTTGTGGTGGCGCAAATCCCGCCTCAGCGCTTAATGACGATTGCCGTGCCCTTGTATACAGTTGGGTTGGCCTTGTTGGTAGCGGTGACTTTGTTTGGTCTGACCAAAAACGGCGCCCGTCGCTGGCTCAATGTGGGCATCGTGATTCAGCCCAGTGAAATCATGAAAATCGGCATGCCGCTGATGCTGGCCTGGTGGTTTCAAAAACGCGAAGGCCAGCTCAGGCCACTGGATTTCTTAGTGGCTTCATTGCTATTGGTCATGCCGGTGGGCTTGATTGCCAAACAACCGGATCTGGGGACTGCTATTTTGGTGATGGCCGCAGGCATGTATGTCTTGTTCTTTGCCGGATTGGGTTGGAAATGGATCATTCCGCCTATGGTGGTTGGCTTGGTGGCCGTTGTCTTGCTGGTGGTGTTTGAACCCACTTTGTGCGCCGATGACATGGAATGGCCCTTGATGCGCGAATACCAGCGCCAGCGTATTTGCACCTTGCTGGACCCTTGGCGCGACCCGCTGGGCAAGGGCTTTCACATCATTCAAGGCATGATCGCCATTGGCTCGGGCGGCTTCTTTGGCAAAGGCTTTATGCAGGGCACCCAAACCCATTTGGACTTTATTCCTGAGCGCACCACGGATTTCATCTTCGCCGCTTATGGTGAAGAGTTCGGTTTATTGGGCAATTTATTGTTGATCGTCGGCTTCATGTTTTTGGTGTTGCGTGGATTGGCCATTTCCTTAGAGGGCCCCACCTTGTTTGCGCGCTTGCTGGCTGGCAGTGTGACGCTGATCTTTTTCACGTATGCGTTTGTCAACATGGGCATGGTCAGCGGCATTCTGCCGGTGGTTGGCGTGCCTTTGCCGTTCATCAGTTATGGAGGTACAGCCATGGTCACACTCGGGTTTGGTATTGGCATCTTATTGTCTGTGGCCAAGGCCAAACAACTGGTGCAATCATGAGTCGCGGTGTGGGCATCGTCGGCACAGGCAATATGGGCGGCGGTATGGCCCAACGTTTGCTGAGTCAGGGCTGGGTGGTGCATGTCCATGACAAGAGCGTACCCACGCAACAGGCTTTGCAGCTTGCAGGTGCACATTGCTGCGACAGTCCAGCGGCTGTTGCCCAAGCTGCTGACACAGTGATTGTGTGTGTGATAGATGCGGCGCAAGTGCAGCAAGTGTTCGATGGCGCCAACGGTTTATTGGCTGGTTTAAAAACCGGGCAAACCGTCATCATGTGCCCCACGATTGCCCCGGCGCAAACCGAAGATTTCGCCAGTCAGTTGCAAGCCATTGGCGTGCACATGGTGGACGCGCCCATGTCCGGCGGCCCGATACGCGCCGCCAACGGCAGCATGAGTTTGATGCTGGCTGCGTCTGAGGACGTGTTGGCTGCTCAGCACGAATTGCTCAAAACGCTGTCCAACCAATGCGTGTTCATTTCACACCGCATAGGCGATGGTGCCCGGGTGAAGCTGGTGAACAATTTGCTCGCTGGCATCAACCTGGTCGGTGCTTGTGAAGCCATGGTGTTGGCAGAAAAAATGGGCTTGGACAAAGAAGTGGCCTTGTCTTTGATTGAGCGCTCCAGCGGCCAGAACTGGATAGGCACAGACCGCTTGCGCCGCGTGTTTGCAGGCGACACCACCATTGGTTCACACATGCGTTTGCTGGCCAAGGACACGCGATTGGCCATGGAGTCGGCGCAGCAAGTCGGTTTTGACGGCTGGCTCGGTGGTCCGGCTGCAAAAGCCTTTGCCCAAGCTTGCGAACAAGGCATGACCGACATGGATGACAGCAAGATGCTGGAGTTCATCCGCCACCACACACTCCTACAATGACCGCATGACTGCACACGAACCTACCCTCCAACGTTTAGCCATCGCCCAAAGCCTGTTGCTCACGCCTTATGGCTTGGACGAGAGCCATCTGACGCAAGCTTTGTCCGCCATTCGCGCCCACCGGATTGATGATGCGGATTTGTATTTCCAATACACCCGCTCTGAAGGTTGGAGTTTGGAAGAGGGCATTGTGAAGACCGGCTCTTTCAGCATCGACCAGGGCGTGGGCGTGCGAGCCGTCAGCGGTGAAAAAACCGCCTTCGCTTATTCCGACGATATCTCTATGGCATCCTTGATGGACGCGGCACACACTGTTCGCAGCATTGCCGCCGCAGGCAAAAATGCCAGCACCAAAGTGCCGGGCCGTCGCATAGCGGCTTCCCGCAGTTTGTATCTGGGCAACGACCCGATTGCCAGCTTAGACAGCACCGCCAAAGTGAATCTATTGGAGCGACTCGAGCAACAAGCGCGTGCCAAAGACCCGCGTGTGGTGCAAGTGATGGCCGGTTTGGCCAGCGAATACGACGTGGTGTTGGTGGCTCGCGCTGATGGCACCTTGGCCGCCGATGTGCGCCCGCTGGTGCGCTTGTCCCTGAATGTCATCGTCGAAGAAAAAGGCCGCCGTGAAAGCGGTTCAGCCGGTGGCGGTGGTCGCTTCGGTCTGGCGCATTTCGATGCTGATTGCTTGACTCGGTATGTGGACGAAGCCGTTGGCGCAGCCTTGACCAATTTGCAGGCTCAGGCCGCGCCCGCCGGTGAAATGACCGTGGTGCTGGGTTCGGGTTGGCCCGGCATTTTGTTGCACGAAGCCATTGGCCACGGCTTGGAAGGCGACTTCAACCGCAAAGGTTCCAGCGCATTCAGCGGCCGCATCGGTCAACGTGTGGCGGCCAAAGGCGTAACGGTGCTGGACGACGGCACGATTGCTGATCGTCGCGGTTCACTCAATGTCGACGATGAAGGCAATGCCAGCCAGCGCAATGTGTTGATTGAAGACGGCATATTGAAAGCCTATATACAAGACAACATGAATGCGCGTCTCATGGGCGTGGCACCCACCGGTAACGGACGGCGCGAAAGTTATGCCCACGTGCCCATGCCGCGCATGACCAATACCTATATGTTGGGCGGTGACAAACACCCGGAAGAAATCGTTGCCAGCAT
>CANNRV010000012.1 GCA_947508145.1 Comamonadaceae bacterium | reverse complement strand
GAACAGTTGCACAATGCAACCTTTACTTTCTTTTCATTCTAACCATCGCTACTGACCTGAAAATGACCAAGTACCTGCTCTATGGGCTGTTCGCTGTGTCCGCGCTGAGCGCCTGGGCACAAACGCCTCAAACCCAACTGCCGCGCGTGCAATTGCAAACCGGCATGTACCAGATCGATGCCCAAGTGGCTGCCACCCACGAACAACGCGCCATCGGTTTGATGTACCGAACCGACATGCCGCAACACGAAGGCATGCTGTTTGTGTTTGAGCAGCCGCAGGTGCAATGTTTCTGGATGAAAAACACCTTGATGCCATTGACCGCTGCGTTCATCGCCGATGATGGTCGCATCGTCAATCTGGCGGATATGCAGCCGCAAACCACGGACTCGCATTGCTCAGACAAACCGGTGCGTTACGTGCTGGAAATGAAACAAGGTTGGTTTGCTGCCAAACACATTCGCAAAGGCCAGCAGCTCAAATCTTCGGTGTTCAACAACCTCAACAGCAAATAAGGTTGACCTTGCCTATCGCTGGTCGCGCAGACTCACAGCAAAGGCTTGGCTTGGTCAACGGTCAGCCCGACTTCACCGTCTGCCAATCTCGCGGTGACTGACTGCCCCGGGACAAATTCGCTGACCGAACTCAGCGCCTGACCCTGTCCGTTTTGCAGCCAGGCATAACCGCGTTGCAACACCAGCGCCGGGTCCAGCGACCTGAGCAGCCATTGAGATTTATCCAAACGGTGCGACAAACGCTTGGGCAACTCGGTGGCGGCGTTTTTCAGCCGGATGGCCAAAGGCTGCAAAAGCAGCTGGCGCTGGTTCACACCGGCACTCAGGCCACGATGCAAACGGTGTTGCAATTGGTCGGCCCACTGTTGCTGGTTGTGCAACCAAGTGGAAGGACGGCCCAGTTGCCGCTCGGCCCTGTCCAGCCGCTGCCAGCCCTGCTCCAGTCTGGCATGCACACTGGCCAGCAAGCTGTCTTGCCAATCATCCAACACCGCCAGCTCTGAATCGCGCTCAACAGCGCACAGCTCAGCCGCGGCAGTGGGTGTGGGCGCGCGCAAGTCGGCGCAAAAATCGGCAATGGTGAAATCTGTCTCGTGACCCACGCCGCTGATCACCGGCACCTGGCACGCGACGATGGCGCGCGCTAAAGCTTCATCGTTGTAGGCCCATAAATCTTCCATTGATCCACCGCCACGCACCAGCAGCACCACATCGACAGCAGGCAGTTGTTGAACGGCTGCCAAAGCGCTGATCAAACGCGCGGGCGCATCCGCGCCTTGCACCGGACTGGGGGTCACCCGCACCGGAATATGCGGCACCCGGCGTTGCAAAGCAGTGATGACATCGTGCAAAGCCGCCGCCGACAAAGAGGTCACCACGCCAATGCAGCGGGGCCGAAGTGGAATGGCGCGTTTGCGGTCAGCATCAAACAAACCTTCTGCCTGTAATTTGGCTTTGAGCTTTAAAAATGCTTCGTTCAGTTGACCGGCACCGGCCGGGCGCATCGCCTCGATGACCAATTGCATTTCGCCACGCGGCTCGTACAAGCCGACGCGGGCTTGCACTTCCACCAAATCCCCGTTGCGCGGCTCGAAAGTCAGCATCTCGGCGGTACGGCGAAACATGGCGCAGCGCAACTGGCCTTGCTCGTCCTTCAAGGTCAAATAGCAATGACCACTGCCAGCCCGGGTGAGGCCGGAAATTTCACCGCGCACACTCACCAGACCAAAGCGGGCCTTGAGTTGGTCACTGATGGCGTGACACAAAGCACTGACGGTCCATACCCGGGGGTTGACGCTGTCGCTAGGGGAAATCAGTCCGCGCATATCGGGTGAAGAGGGGTTGAGAAGGTGTGGCGGCCGACAACAACTGGGCCATAATCGAATGTCTATCTGACAGGAGAACAGATTTGTTAGGCATCATACAAGCGGCCGGTTGGCCGATCTGGCCCTTACTGGCCTGTTCTATAGCCGCATTGGCATTGATTTTCGAACGTATTTACAGCTTGCAAACACCGCGTGTCATTCCGCCGCATTTATTGGATGAAGTGCTTGCCCTGCCCCAACCTGCTTTGCTGAACCACGCGTCTATTGAACAGCTGAAAACGCATTGCGCGCTGGGTGAAATTTTGGTGGCCGGTCTACAGCATATGCAAGACAAACCCGGCAGCAGCGAAAGCGAATTGCGCGCTGTCGTCGAAGCCAGCGGACGGCGGGTGAACGGCAAACTGGAACACTATTTGAGCGCTTTGGGCTCCATCGCTTCTGTGGCTCCGTTGCTGGGTTTGTTTGGCACGGTGGTTGGCATGATTGAAATTTTTGGCTCACAAACTCCCGGCGCAGGCAACCCCGCTCAACTGGCGCACGGCATTTCTGTGGCCTTGTATAACACCGCGTTTGGCTTGGTGATCGCCATTCCCAGTTTGGTGATGTGGCGTTTTTTCAGAAACAAAGTGGACAGATTCACGGTTGAACTGGAAATCGCCGCCGAGCGATTGGTCAGGCATTTTTTCACTTCCAAAAACAGCAAATAAACCATGAAGTTCGGCCGTCCCTCATCGTCAGAACCTGAAATCAATTTGATTCCCTTCATCGATGTGTTGCTGGTGATTTTGATTTTTCTGATGCTGACCACCAGCTACGGCAAACTCACGCAAATTGACATGCGGCTACCCAAAGCCGACAGCAGCCAACAAGACAACCGCCCGGACGATATCCATGTCAGCGTCAGCAGCGACGGGCATTACGTCATCCAAAAAAATCCGCTGAACACCTCAGACATCGGCTCGCTGACCCAGGCCTTGTCGGTCGCCGCCGATCACCACGCAGATGCCTTGCTGGTCATTTCTGCCGACGCCCGTGCCAGTCACCAGGCGGTGATGCAAGTGTTAGAAGCCGCGCAAAAAGCGGGCTTGCAACACATCACGTTTTCAGCGCAGGCGCGCACCACGACCACCACTTTGCCCTGATCGGCAATGAAGCTGTCGGCGTATTTGTCTCAACAGGTCTGGACCGGCAAAGGTCTGGTGGCTTGTTTGTTGTGGCCGCTCACGCTGATCAGCCGTCTTTGGTTGGGCATCAATCACCTGGCATTCGCCAGCGGCTTGCGCCAAAGCATTCACTTGCCGGTTCCGGTGCTGGTGGTCGGCAACGTGCTGGCAGGCGGCACCGGCAAAACCCCCATCGTCATCGGTTTGGTGGAATATTTTCAGTCGCAGGGCTGGAAGGTCGGCGTGATTGCCCGTGCTTACCTTGCCAAAGCGGAACCGGTTCAAGAAGTCTTCACAGACAGCCAACCCGCCTTGGCGGGGGATGAACCCTTGTTGATCAAGATGCGCTGCGGCGTTGCTGTTTTTACAGGTCGCGAACGTGCTTTAGCGGCGCAGGCTTTGCTGAATGCCTACCCGGACACGCAGTTGATCATCAGCGATGACGGCATGCAACACCGCCTGCTGCACCACGACATTGCCGTCTGTGTGTTCGACGACAGAGGTCTGGGTAACGGCTGGTTGTTGCCCGCCGGGCCGCTGCGCGAGACTTGGCCGCGCCCGGCATTGGATGGTGTGAGTCAGCATCTTGTTCATACTGGCAAATGGCCGTTGACAAACAGCCATGCCGTGCAACGCCGACTCAGCCCCACGGCACGCAACGGTTTGGGTCAGCAAAAACCGCTGTCAGACTGGGCCGGACAATCGGTGCAGGCCGTGGCAGCAATCGCCAGACCTCAGCTGTTTTTTAAAGCACTGCAAGACGCGGGCTTGCTGACTCAGATCTGCCATCCCCTGCCCGACCATGCAGATTTATCCGATTGGCAGCCCACTGGCGAGCTGCCGGTGTTTTGCACCGAAAAAGACGCGGTCAAACTCTGGCCGCACCTGCCCACAGCCTGGGCCGTTCCCTTGGAATGCGAATTGCCCCCCGCCTTGCTGGACGAACTGGTGTCGCAAGTGCAACGACTATCATCTCCGCATGGACAAAAAACTACTTGAACTGCTGGTCTGCCCGGTGACCAAAGGCAGTCTGATTTACCAGGCTGACACCCAAGAACTGGTTTCCAGAAGCGCCCGCCTGGCCTACCCGGTGCGCGACGGCATTCCCGTGTTGCTGGAAGTCGAAGCCCGCACCTTGAGCGACGATGAACTGGACAAATTGCATGAGTGAAGCCGGGTTTGTGGTGCTGATTCCGGCCCGCCTGGGTTCTTCGCGCCTGCCCGACAAGCCCTTGGCCGATATCGCGGGCTTGCCCATGGTGGTGCGGGTGGCGCGTCAGGCTTTGAAATCAAAGGCGCAACGCGTGGTGGTGGCTGCTGACCACGAGCGCATCATGACAGCGTGCGGCACCCACGGTATCCATGCGGTGTTGACCCGCCAGGATCACCCCAGCGGCAGTGACCGGCTGGCTGAAGCCGCATCCCTACTCGGCTTGACGGCCAACACGATGGTGGTGAATGTGCAAGGTGATGAACCGCTGATTGATCCACAACATATCAACCAAGTGGCCCACATGCTGGCTGAACGACCGGACGCCAGCATGAGCACGCTGGCCCACCCCATCACCGAGTTGCACGACTGGCTCAGCCCGCATGTGGTCAAAGTGGTGCTGGACGCGCAATCCAACGCCAGCTATTTCAGCCGCGCCGGGATTCCTTGCTGGCGGGACGCGGTGGCCGGACAGCTGCCGCCTTTTCCGGTCTACCGGCATGTCGGCTTGTATGCATACCGCACGGCTTTTTTGAGTCTGTTCCCGCAATTGCCTGTGGCACCGACCGAACAATCCGAAGCCTTAGAGCAATTGCGCGCCATCTGGCATGGTCACCGCATTGCGGTGCATGTATCCGATCAGGCCAGCGCCGCAGGCGTGGACACTGCAGAGGATTTGATCAGGGTCAATCAGTTGTTCAACACCTGATGTTGTCAGCCTGTGTCAGGCTGTGCATGCTATTCTCAGCGCTTAACAAGCGACAAAGCGCTGCAAAGACAGTGGCTGTCATTCAAACGCAAGGACGACAATGAGACTGATACTGTTGGGTGCGCCCGGTGCCGGCAAAGGCACCCAGGCCACATTCATTTGCCAAGCCTATGGCATTCCCCAAATTTCCACCGGCGACATGTTGCGCGCCGCCGTCAAAGCCGGTACCGAAATGGGTCTGGCGGCCAAAAAAATCATGGACGCAGGCGGCTTGGTCAGCGATGACATCATCATTGGGCTGGTCAAAGAACGCATCACCCACGCCGATTGCGCCAAAGGCTTTTTGTTCGACGGTTTTCCCCGCACCCTGCCGCAAGCCGATGCCCTGAAACACGCTGGCGTCAAACTCGATTGCGTGCTGGAAATTGACGTGCCGTTTGATGCCATCATCGAGCGCATGAGCGGTCGCCGTGCCCACGTGGCCAGCGGTCGCACCTACCACATCCGATTCAACCCGCCCAAAGTTGAAGGCATAGACGATGTCACTGGCGAACCCCTGATTCAGCGCGACGACGACAAAGAAGAGACGGTGAAAAAACGCCTCGAGGTGTACAGCTCGCAAACCCGCCCGCTGGTCGACTATTACACCCAGTGGGCCGCCAGCGACCCGGCCAACGCGCCCAAGTACCGCGCCATCAGCGGCCTGGGCAGTGTGGATGAAATCAAAGAACGCGCATTGACAGCTTTAAGCAGCTAAACGTTTCTCGTCTTCTGCCATCAATGCCAGCGCCAAAGCCATGCAGGCTTTGGCCGGTGGCAAACTGGTCAGCTCACCGCAGTGTTGTTGCGCCTGAGGCGATGCATGACCCCAAGTACAACGGCTGCTGACCCACACTTTCACGCCTTGCTCAACCGCCGCCTTCAAACCGGCTTCCCACGCGGGACTGAACGTACCCGCCCCCGTCCCCGCTACCACCAAACCGCGTAATGGCGACGCTGCCGGGTTCGGCTGCAACAGCGCATGGATCAGTGCCGGCGTGCTGGCCGCGTGGTGGGTTAGCCATTCCACCCTGGGCCATGTGGACTGCTGCAAAAAATAATCGCTGCTTGGCATCACCGACGGCCATGCCTCTTGCTTGTGAGCAGGCTTCAACTGCCACAGCTCGTTTTGTACCTGGGCTGAACATCCTGCGCTGCCGCTGCTGAATGCGGCATACGGATCGGTGCTGGTTTTTTGCACATGCATGGCTGCATGCGCCTGGCCGTTGAACACCACGTGCACGCCGCTGACACCGGCGGTGCTGGCCAACAGCAAAGCCTGACGCAAATTGACCGGGCCATCGGCTTGCGGGTGGTCCGCCGGTCGCATGGCGCACGTCAGCAACAGCGGTTTGGGCCACGGCCCGCATGCATCTAATAAATAAGCGGTTTCTTCAATGGTGTCGGTGCCGTGGGTGACCAAGACGGCGTTCACCTCGCTGCGGTGCTGGGCCTGCGACACCGCTTTCAACAAGGCCTGCCACACCGGCAGCACCATGTTTTTGCTGTCGATTTGCGCCACATCCTGAAATTCGATGTTGGCGCTGTCAATACCGGCTTTGTTCAATATGTCAGTGATGCCTAACTGGCCAGACTTGTAAATATCTGGATTGTCAGCCGCATGGCGTACCCCGGCGATGGTGCCGCCTGTGCCTAACACCACGGTGATTGCATTTTTTTTCTGTGACATGGTTGCCAAATCTTAAAAACTGGTTAAAAATACAGTTACTGGATGTTCAAACAGTATTTGAACGACCTCTCACCTACCAATTGTGCAGGAGCACCATGGACCCGATCAAGCTCACCGCCCGTCAGCAGCAAATTCTGGAACTGATCCAAACCGCCTTGCAAAACACCGGCGCGCCACCCACGCGGGCGGAAATCGCCGCCGAACTCGGCTTCAAATCTGCCAATGCCGCCGAAGAGCATTTGCAGGCACTGGCACGCAAAGGGGTGATTCAACTGGTCAGCGGCACCTCACGCGGCATCCGCCTGAAAAGCCCGGTGTCTGACACCACCGCCAACACAGGCTTCAAACAATTCCAACTGCCCTTGCAAGCCCTGGCGCAACTATGTCTGCCGCTGGTGGGTCGCGTGGCTGCCGGTTCGCCCATCCTGGCGCAAGAACACATCGAACAAACCTACAACGTTGAAGCCTCCCTGTTTTCACAACAGCCGGACTACCTGCTCAAGGTCAAAGGCTTGTCCATGCGGGATATCGGCATCATGGACGGCGATTTGCTCGCCGTCAAAACCACCCGCGAAGCACGCAACGGCCAAATCGTGGTGGCCCGCGTCGGCGAAGAAGTCACTGTCAAACGCTTTCAGAAAACAGCGCAAGGCATCAGTTTGTTGCCTGAAAACCCGGACTTCTCACCGATTCAGGTGCGGCCCGGCGACATATTCAATATCGAAGGTCTGGCCGTCGGCCTGATCCGCAACCAGTTCTAACCCAGGAGATCACCATGTCACTCGCCCAATGGAGCAGCCAACAGGTTTTTCAACGTGTCGACACCGCTGTTCGCTCGTTGTTGCAATCAAAACGTGCCCAACCGTCCAAGCCGTCCATGCACTGCATGACCGACCGCCCGTTGCGCGTGGTTCACATCGCTGAAGACCAGCGCCCGCCATTGCACACCGCCGGTCGCATGGTCATTTCCGGGCGCATGGCTGATGTGTGTGCAGAGCTCGACAGACTGATTGACCTGGACAACCAGCGCCGTCTCTACCCGCACTGAGCTTAGGGTTTGGCAGCCCGCAGTGCAGCCATTTGCTCGCCGTTGGCTTTGCGGTCTGCCTGAATTTGCTGCATGTGCGGGTTGTCTTTCCACTGCTGGGTATAGGCCTTCACCGGCACATCGGCAAACAAATCTTCTTCCAGCACCAGTTTGCAAGCGGACACGGCTATCGGCAAATGAAACGCAGCGGCGCAGTCAGCCAAAGTGAAACTGTCACCCGCCACAAACGGCGAAAACTTGGCCAATTTAGAAAAAGCAGCGATGTTTTTCACCAGTTGTTTGCGCACCCTCTCTTTGGTGGAATCGCTGGCTTGACCGCCAAAAAACGCTTGTCCATACAGCTCGCGCACCACCAACTCAATATGGAGCTCAAGGTACACAATCAATTCCCGAACCTTGGCTGCGGCAAACGGGTCAGACGGCAGCAATGGATGTGCCGGGTATTGCTGCTCAATGTATTCCGCACAGGCCATGGACTCTGAAATACAACCATGCGGTGTTTCCAAAAAAGGCACCTTGCCCATAGGCGAGCGGTCAATCAGTTTGGGATGCGTGTTGCCGGTCCAAACCAACTCCTCCTCAAAAGCCACGCCTTTTTCCAACAACTGAAATTTGACTTTGTTGTAATAGTTGCTCAGTGCAAAGCCGCAAAGTTTGAGTGTCATGCTGGTGTCTCCATGTTAAAAATATGTCGCCGATTTTGCAGCATGGCCGAACCGCAGCCCAGCGTTCAATGTCAGCCATAATCTTTTGCTATGGAAACATTATTCAAACGAGTTGCTGTTGTCGGTGCCGGTGCCATGGGCCAAGGCATTGCACAAATGGCCGCACAAGCCGGTGCGCATGTTCAAGTGTTTGACGTGGCCAGCGGCGCTGCCAACAAAGCCTGTGCCTCTGTGCGGGCCCAATGGCAAAAAATGCGGGACAAAGACCGTTTGACTTCGGTCCAACTCGATGACTTGAACCTACGCCTGCATGCGTGTGAAGACATCGCCCTGCTGGCTGACAGCGAATTGGTGATCGAGGCCATCGTAGAAAACGCAGGCATCAAAAAATCTCTGTTTGCCGATCTGGAAAGCCGCCTGAGCCCGGACGCCATCATCGCCACCAACACCTCGTCTTTGTCAGTGACGGCGCTGGCCGCTGGTATGCAACACCCTTCACGCTTCGCCGGTTTGCATTTTTTCAATCCCGTGCCCTTGATGAAAGTGGTCGAAGTCATTCCGGGTCTGGCCACCGCTGAAGCCGTGTGTCAGCGCTTGAGTGCATTTGTCCAGGCCATGGGCCACCAGGCGGTGCGCGCACAGGACACACCGGGCTTCATCGTCAACCACGCCGGGCGCGGCTACGGCACAGAGGCGCTGCGCATCGTGTCTGAGGGCATCGCCGACTTCGCCACTATTGACCGCATATTGAAAGACCAGGTCGGCTTCAAGCTTGGCCCGTTTGAACTGATGGATTTGACCGCGCTGGACGTGTCGCACCCGGTGATGGAATCTATTTACCACCAGTATTTTGAAGAACCCCGCTATCGCCCGTCGGTCATCACCGCGCAGCGTTTGGCTGGCGGCTGGCTGGGCCGCAAATCCGGCCAAGGTTTTTACAGTTACAGCGAAGGCAAAGCCAGCACGCCGCCAGAACCCGACACCCCGGTGGTGAATGAGCTTCCGCCGGTGTGGGTGTCATCCAGGGCTGCACGTCGGCAAGACCTGTTTCAGTTGCTCAAAACCCTGGGCGCTCAAATAGAAACCGGCACCGCCCCGTCCAACCAGGCGCTGTGTCTGGTGGCGCCGCTGGGCTTTGATGTCACCACCTGCGCCATCGTTGAGCGGCTCGATCCGGCCCGCACTTTGGGCATAGACATGCTGATGCCGGATGCCGCCACCCGTCGGCGCGTGCTGGCCACCAACCCGGCCACCCGCCGCGATATGCGCGATGCCGCTCACGCGCTGTTCGCCGCCGACGGCAAACCGGTGAGCCTGATTCAAGACAGCGGCGGTTTTGTCACGCAACGGGTGTTGGCGCAAATTGTGAACATCGCCAGCGATATTTGCCAGCAAGGCATTTGCTCACCCGCCGATCTGGACATTGCGGTCACCCTGGGTCTGGGCTACCCCAAAGGCCCGCTGGCCCTGGGCGATTCACTGGGCGCAGACAGCCTGCTGGAAGTGCTGTTCAATATGCAAACCGTCTACGGCGACCCGCGTTACCGTCCCAGCCCCTGGTTGCGCCGTCGCGGCGCTTTAGGCTTGAGCCTACTTCACACCGGCACCTGAACCATGACCGCCCAACTCAAAAGCCACAGCGTTGACCAGACCTTGGTGCTGACCCTCTCCAATCCCGAGTACCGCAATGCCCTGGGGCCGGAGATGTACTCTGCCGGCATAGAAGCCCTGAACGCCGCCGAGAGCAACAGCGATGTGCGCAGCGTCATCATCACCGGTGAAGGCGCGCATTTCAGCGCAGGCGGCAACCTCAACCGCTTGCTGCACAACCGCAGCCTGCCGCCGGAACACCAGGCACAAAGCATTGACGGCTTGCATGGCTGGCTGGAAACCATCTCCACCTTCCCCAAACCGGTGTTGGCTGCGGTCGAAGGCGCGGCGGCCGGTGCAGGCTTTTCATTGGCTTTGGCCTGCGACTTTGTCGTGGCTTCGGTCAACAGCGTGTTTGTCATGGCTTACAGCAACGTGGCCTTGTCGCCGGATGGCGGCGGCAGCTGGCAACTGGCTCGCGCACTGCCACGTGCTTTGGTCAACCAATGGCTGATGCTGGGAGAAAAAATCACCGCGCAGCAATTGCTGCAACATGGCTTGCTCAATCAGATCACTGAACCCGGTCAAGCGCTGGAGGCCGCCTTGGCATGGGCCGCCAAACTCAACGCCCGAGCCCCCAATGCCCTTGCCAGCATCAAGGACTTGGTCAACTCAGCCGGTTCGCAAAACCTGTTCGCTCAGTTGGCCCAGGAAAAACAGCATTTCGTGAATAACCTGCACCACCCCAATGCAGGCTTGGGAATCCAAGCCTTTTTGGACAAACAAACGCCGAATTACAAAGCCTGATTCCAACGCAGTTTCTGCCTCCGGTCCCGCCGGAGACATTTTTCAACCCACTGGTCACCGACAAGACAGACGATGGACGAACCAATCCTTACTATTGAAGAACGCGAGGCGGTGAACGCCGGTCGCTGGTTTTCTACCCTTTCACCTTCATTACGCCACGACATACTCCGATGTGCTTACGTCAAACGACTCAAAGACGGCGACCTGATCACCGCGCGCGGCGACACGCCCGAAGAGTGGATTGCCTGCGCCAAAGGCGCGGTGCGTGTCAGCTCCACCTCGCTGTCGGGCAAGCAGATCACGCTGACCTATGTCGAGCCGGGCATCTGGTTTGGCGATGTGGCGATACTGGACGGCGACAGCCGCACCCACGATGCGTACGCGCACGGCGAGACCACCATTTTGTGTGTAGCCAGACACGATTTCGACAAGATTCTGGCCGCGCACGTCGAGTTCTACCAAGCCATGCTGCGCCTGCAAGCCAGACGCATTCGCCAGTTGTTCGGACTGGTGGAAGACCTCAACACCCTGCCCTTGCGTGCCCGGCTGGCCAAGCAGTTACTGCACT
The DNA here is from genome assembly GCA_947508145.1 of Comamonadaceae bacterium. Lineage (GTDB taxonomy): Bacteria > Pseudomonadota > Gammaproteobacteria > Burkholderiales > Burkholderiaceae_C > Limnohabitans. Next base: position 11,376 of record CANNRV010000012.1, on the reverse strand, counting down.
TGGCCCGCAGCTACGGCGTGCCGTCACTCAATCACGGCGAGGAAGTGCGCATCGGTTTGCATCTGGCGCAAGAAGAACTGGCGCAATTGCTGGGTGCTTCGCGCCAGCGGGTCAACCAGGAACTCAAAGCCATGGAACGCGAGGAAGCTTTGCGCATCGAGCCCGGCGGTCTGGTGATTCGCAACCGGGACGCACTGATGAAAATCAGCGCAGCGGAGTAAACGCATGAGCAACTTTGACAACTTCGTCGGCACCCGCGAAGTCAGCGATTCACACCGCTTTGACGTGGCCGCCCTGCAAACCTGGCTCAGCGCCCACATGGACGGCTTCAGCGGCCCCTTGCAAGTGGAAATGTTCAAAGGCGGCCAGTCCAACCCCACCTACAAACTCATCACCCCCAACAAAAGCTATGTGATGCGGGCCAAGCCCGGCCCGGTGGCCAAGCTGCTGCCCTCGGCCCACGCCATCGAACGTGAATTTGCCGTGATGCGCGGTTTGCACAACACCGGCGTGCCGGTGGCGCAGATGCATGTGTTGTGCGAAGACGAATCTATCATCGGACGCGCTTTTTATGTGATGGAGTTTGTGCAAGGCCGCGTGCTGTGGGACCAGGCCTTGCCCGATATGACAGGCGCACAACGCCGCGACATTTATTTGGAAATGAACCGGGTCATCGCCGCGCTGCATGCGGTGGACCACAAGGCCCAAGGCCTGGAAAACTTCGGCAAACCCGGCAATTACTTTGACCGCCAGATCGGCCGCTGGAGCAAGCAATACCGCGCCTCCGTCACCCAGCCCATCGCCGAAATGGACAAGCTGATGGACTGGCTGCCGGCCCACATGCCTGACAGCGCCCGCGCCGACCTGAGCTGCATCGTGCACGGCGACTACCGCTTGGACAACCTGATTTTTCATCCTGAAGAACCGCGCATTCTGGCGGTGCTGGACTGGGAACTGTCCACGCTGGGCCACCCGCTGGCCGACTTCAGCTACCACTGCATGTCATGGCATATCCCGCCGGGCAGCTTCAGAGGCATCGGCGGCCTAGACCACGCTGCGTTGGGCATTCCGCTGGAAGACGAGTACATCGACCTGTACTGCCAACGCAGCGGCATCACCACGCTGGCTGAATTGAAAAAAGACTGGAATTTCTACCTGGCCTACAACATGTTTCGCATTGCCGCCATCTTGCAAGGCATTGCCAAACGGGTTGAAGACGGCACCGCATCCAGCGCTCAGGCCAAGGCCTCGGGCGCAGGTGCGCGCCCCATGGCCGAACTCGCCTGGCTGTTTGCACAACGCCACTGATTTTTGCTACCTACTTACCAACCGGAGACTCCATGAATTTCGACTACACCGACAAGGTTAAAACCATGCAAGCGCGTTTGATCGCTTTCATGGACGAGCACATCTACCCGAACGAAAAACGTTTCTTTCAGGAAATTGCCGCCAACCGCGCCAAAGGCAATCCCTGGATTCCCACCGACATCATTGAAGAACTCAAACCGCTGGCCCGCAAAGCCGGTTTGTGGAATTTGTTTTTGCCGCACAGCAAACGCGCTCCCGAAGGCCTGAGCAATCTGGAATACGCGCCGCTGTGTGAAATCATGGGTCGCGTGCCTTTCGCCGCCGAGGTGTTCAACTGCTCTGCGCCCGACACCGGCAACATGGAAACCTTCGAGCGCTATGCCAGCGAGGAACTCAAAGACCAGTGGTTAGAGCCTTTGTTGCGCGGAGAAATCCGTTCCGCGTTTTTGATGACCGAGCCGGATGTGGCTTCATCCGACGCCACCAACATCCAGTGCTCCATCCGCCGCGAAGGTGATCATTACGTAATCAATGGCCGCAAATGGTGGTCCTCAGGTGCCGGTGACCCGCGCTGCTCGGTCTACATCGTCATGGGCAAAACCGACCCTGATGCACCCCGCCATTCACAGCAAAGCATGATCATCGTGCCGGCCAACTCGCCCGGCGTTGAAGTATTGCGCCCCTTGAGCGTGTTCGGCTATGACGACGCACCGCACGGCCACATGGAAGTGTTGTTGAAAAACGTGCGCGTCCCGGTCGGCAACCTGTTGCTCGGCGAAGGCCGTGGTTTTGAAATCGCGCAAGGCCGCTTAGGCCCTGGCCGTATTCACCATTGCATGCGCACCATAGGCTGCGCCGAACGCGCGCTGGAACTGATGTGCAAGCGCCTGAACAGCCGCACTGCGTTCGGCAAAGTGCTGTCTTCACAAGGCGTATGGCACGAGCGTATCGCCGAGTCGCGCATCATGATCGAACAAGCGCGTTTGCTGACCCTCAAAGCCGCTTACATGATGGACACGGTCGGCAACAAGATTGCGAAGACCGAAATCGCCATGATCAAAGTGATCGCGCCTGTGATGGCCACACAAATCATCGATTGGGCGATTCAGGCGCACGGCGCCGGTGGCGTCAGCGATGACTTCCCCTTGGCCTACGCTTATGCCCACCAGCGCACTTTGCGCCTGGCCGACGGCCCGGATGAAGTGCACCGCAATTCCATTGCCAAGCTGGAGTTGGCCCGCCACATCGCCACCATGCCGCAGGAAGTGGACATGCCCATCACCCGGGGCAGCTGAACATGAACAAGCACATGATCGATGTTTACAGCTGGCCGACACCCAACGGCCACAAAGTGCACATCATGCTGGAGGAATGCGGCTACAAGTTGGGCCGCGACTGGCTGGCGCACCCGGTACACATCGGTCAAGGCGAGCAGTTCACGCCGGAGTTTTTGACCATCAGCCCGAACAACAAAATCCCCGCCTTGGTCGACCCGATCGGGCCGGATGGCAAGCCCATCAGCCTGTTCGAGTCCGGCGCGATTTTGTTGTACCTGGCGGCCAAGACAGGCAAGTTTTTGCCCAAATCAGACCGCGCCAAATTCGAAGTCTTGCAATGGCTGATGTTCCAAATGGGCGGTGTCGGTCCCATGCTGGGTCAAAACCACCATTTCCGCACCTATGCGCCGGAAAAAATCCCTTACGCGATTGACCGCTATACCAACGAAGCCAAGCGCTTGTACGGCGTGATGGACAAGCAACTGGCATTGGGCAAGTACATCGCGGGCAACACCTACAGCATTGCTGACATGGCTATCTACCCGTGGCTGCGCAACTGGAAAAACCAGGGCATCGATTGGGCGGATTTCCCGCGCCTGAAAGACTGGTTTGACATGATGGACAGCAGACCGGCGGTGATTCGCGGTTGTGCGGTGCTGGCCGATTTGCGCAAACCTTTGCAGGACGACAAAAAAGCCATGGAAACCTTGTTCGGTAAAGCGCAATACGAAAAACGCTGACCGTTTTGCAGGCTTAAAACTGCAAACCCACGCCGAACAATACCTCGTGGCCGGTGGATTTGGCATCAAAGGTATTGCTCGCGCTGGCAATGCCGGAGCGCGACATGCGGGTCTGGTTGTATTCCGTGAAAAAGTACTGCGAATCATTGAAAAATGATTTGTAGCCCACGCCTATGCCAAAGCCCGGCATAGAAAAATTGTTGTCTGCATTGACCGTCGTGAGCGTGGCATAACCCAATTTGCCATACACCATGGCATACGGGTTAAGCATATACCCGGCCACCACGGACAACTGCTGCTGGCTGCCAAATCCCAAATTGCTGTATGTGGTGGTACCGCCGGAAGTGGTGCTTTGTGTGGCAGAGCGGGTATTCACCAAGTTTGCGTCATAGCTGATGCCGATCAGATGCAGATTGCTCAAAGAAATGGTGTAACCCAAGCCCACCACCAAGGGCGTGCCGGTGATGTTGCCGCTGTCATTGGTCTGTCCGTTGCTGTAACTGTCCAAAGTCGGCGTGTTCATCTGCAAACCGGTGCCGATTTGCGCATGGCCGCCAATAAAACGGTTGGATTCGGCATGCACCGTACCCAAGCTCGACATGACGAGTAAAAAAATGATGGATTTCAAATGAGTTTTCAAGGCGGTTACCGGTGTGTGCGACATGCTTGTGCTTGACATCGACCCGGAACCGAACTTCTTAAACCACTGCCATGGCAGGTGGTGACCGCATTCGACTCAACACAGTGTCTTGATAGATGAAAATTCAACAGAGTGCAATTTGAATTGATAAAATCAATAAAAATTTCAATCGTTCACCCCCCACTGAGAGTTGCACCATGTCCCATTACGCAAAAATCATCCTTTCTCTGTGTTTGCTCGGGTTGACGATGGCAGGTAGCGCCAAAGCCGACTGGGAAATGAGTCAGGCGACCGACCCCATGACAGACGATAAAACAGGGTTTGTATCAGTGGATAACGACGATGCCACCTACGGGCTGGCCCTGAAATGCTGGAACGACAAAGACCGAACCCGTTGGATAGCCTTCATCACGACCGTGGATTTCGACAAGGCTCAAAAGTACCCTGAAAGCACCCGCATCAGCCTGCGTATAGACCAGGAAGCGGTCATCGACATGGCCTTTGGTCAGGTCAATATCGGCAACAAACTGGGCTATGTGACCGGGCCGGATTTCGGCGAGGACTATTTCATGATCGAGAAAAAAATCCTGAACGCCAAAACCAAAATTGCCGCCGGCTTCATGGCCAATCTGACCGTCTTCAATGTCAGCAACGGGCGGGATGCGATGCGTCAATTGACAGCCGTGTGCCCCTACCTGCGCAAATAAACGCGACTTACTTTTTCTCCCTCAGCCCCGCGCCAGCATTCCTGCTCCGGGGCTGTTTCACTCGCCAAACCACAACCCGAGCATTCGGATGGCTTGCTAATTGCTTGTACTGAGAAGTTCAAACAAAACAGCGTCGAGCCGATGACATCCCGGTCAGCAGAGCGTTGAGCGGCAAAGTCTTGCCATTCTGATCAATTGTGGAGGTTAAAACATGCAGGTCACTTCGGTGAGTGCGGCAAATATTGGCTACCAGACAGGCCCCAAGCCCATGACCGTGGCCCAAGTCTTGGCGGGTTTGAAGCTCAACAGCAAAATGAAAGTGAATCTGGCAGACACTGCAGAAAACATCTCGGCCGGTTTAAAGGATTTAAACGCCATCTCTAACCAGATTGTCCAGGCCAATGTGATCAATCCGCCGGCCAAAATCAGTTTGACCTCGGCGCAGACCAAGAGCTATGCCACTGTGCTGAGCAAACTGCCGGAAAACACCTTGGTTCTCACCGACAGCTTTGACAACTTAAACAGCAATATCGCTGTGCTGAGGCAAATCACGCCACAGATTAACAAAATGGTCATCACCCCTTCTGCCGGGCAAACCAAACAAACGATTTCGCCCTGGGACAGCCAGTTGTGGGCCAAATCGGTCAATGGCAAGTTTGAAATTCAAACGCATGTCGGCACCTCCGGCTCAGCCACCACCCCCAGTACCTCCGGGTCTGGCTCTGTCAATGTGGTGCCTGCGGGAGGCACGCCGCAATTCATTGGCTATGACGATACACAGGCGCTGGCCACCAATTACAGAGGATTGAAAGCATTGGATGACATGGGCATGCTGACCGGTATCGAATCGTTCAAAGGCAGCGCAATCACCGCCTCCGTGACCGAGAGCAAGGCGCTGACGACTTTGTTCAATAAATATTCCACCGAGTTTTATCTGAATATCCGCGACACCAGCACCAATATTGCAAAAAACATTGATTTCATCAGCAGCAACAATAAAAAAGTCGCTTCCATCACCCAAATCGGCAACATCAAGCCGCTGGAAATCACCACCGCCCAAAACACCAAAGCAGACAAAGTGCTGTCAAAAATGAAGAACGCCTATTCCTTGGTGCTGACCAGCTGACTGTATTTTTTTCCACTTCAAAAACCTTGTAAATTTTCCGAAGTTACGCAATACGTTGATAATGGATGCCATGCCCTTGAATACGAGCAACACCCCGAGACTGCCTGGCCTGGCCTGGGTAGGCTTGGTGCTGTCATGTTTGCTTTTAGCGGGCTGCTCAGATGACAAATCTGCTAAAGATGCCAAATTCCTCCCCATACCTGAGAAAAAAACGGCCGCGCCGAATGATGACGAAGCCGTCAGCCGCAAAGTGGAGTCTGTGCTGAACGAAGGCTCGCAAAGCAAAGAAGGCCAGGAAGAAGCGCCCCGTGCGTCCAAAGCGCATCCGCCCAATTCCGGCAAAGAACCGATGGTGATGCTGGACAAGAAAAAAATGCCCTTAGGCGAAGTGGTGCACCACTCGGACAAGCTGGACTATTACGAATGCAAAGGCATCGTCGCCCCTTGGTTTTTAGAGCTGCTGGTGGCCGAGATGAACTATTTCAATGAAATCGCTGAACTGCATTTTGTCGATCCGAAAACCTGTATCGTCACTGCCGGCACCGAAAAAAGCCTGACCCCCGGGCGCATCAGCATCCAGCTTTATGAAAACAGCAGGCAATTTGAACGCTGTATCCGCAATGAAGAATGCCCGATTTTCCGCACTGTCAACCTGGTGCCCAACCACAACGCGCTGTACCGCTCGTATTTCCTGTCAGACATCAGCCGCAAGCTCATACAACACCAGTGCGTGACGGACACCGGGAAGTGGCATCGCGACCAGACCTGCTACACCGTGGAGTGACCCGCTGAACCACTGGATATCTCAAGCCCGCCGGTTTTAAGCCGATCTGTATCCAACGACCTGACCGACTGCTCATGAAAAACCTGTCCCTGATTGTTCACCGATTGCTTTTGCTAATGGCTTTGACCATGGCAACTGTGGCCATGGCGAATGACGATCACGGTGCGCCTCCCAAAAAAGACGACCACGGTGCAGCACCTAAGAAAGACGAGCATGGTGCGCCGCCGAAAAAGGACGAACACGGCGCTCCGCCTAAAAAAGATGAGCACGGTGCTCCGGCGAAAGACGACCACGGTGCACCCGCCAAAGATGCACATGGTGCGCCAGCCAAAGAAGAGCGCCCGAAACGCACCTTTGAAGGCCAGGAGCCTTTGTTTTATTTCGATTCCAAGCGCCGCCCCTATATCGAGCCCTTCCACAAAACCGAGGAAGAGGAATACTTCATTTGCCGGGGCGTGATCGGCGAGTGGTACCGCGAGTTGCTGGCACAGGAAGCCAATATGCTGGCTGAAAAAGACGGGCTGGACAAAGTCAGCGGTTCTACTTGCGCGGTGCGTCTGGTTGCTACCCACCACGGCAAAAAACTCCCCATCATTTCTATTGAGCTGTACGTCAATTCGAATGTGATGCGCTCATGCATCTTGGGTGAAAGCTGTCCGCAGTCGCGCACCGCCATCATGTATGTGCTGAACAAAACCCTCTACCGCAGTTATTTCATCACCGACCGCGAGAAAAAAATCCGCCGCTATTACTGCCTGGACAACAAGAGCAATATATTGGCGAAGGAAGAATGCTGGTACCACTTCTTTGACAAAGCGGCCAAAGAAAAACCGTCGGGCCACGGCGGCGGTCACTGACACCGGTTTAAGCGCACACAAACAAGTGCTTGCAAACCAGTTCGTTTCAGCCTACAACACACACCATGGAAAAACCAGACATAGAACCCCGATTCGGCCTGTTGTTGCTGGTGTGCCTGGCAGTGGCGGTGTTTTGCGGCGTGCTGGTCTGGTTTGCCAGCACCTACCTGTCAGACTGTTGCGGCCCCTGATCGATCTGCCATCTCAACCGGGCGGAATGCTTATTTACCCGGTTTAGCGACAGACTGACCCGGCTGGTTTTTGACCGGTGCATCGGCGCAACTGCCTGCATGGCGTTTTTTCGCGCCAGCCTCTCGCATCAAACACTCGTTTTTAAAGGTCTGGGTTTTGGGGGAATGCATCCAGTAACCGCAGACCGGCTCGAACTTGTCGGTACAAGCTATGGCATTGGCGGCTGAGATGAGAAAGCCAAACATAAGAACGGCTATTGGATTCATAGTGGGTGCAGTGAGCCATTGGGAACAACGGCGAATAAAAAAACCAGCCTCAGTTTACCCAGTGCATCGCCTGCGCTCTGGCTTGCCAGCAAATAACAAGAACTTCATTGAAGCCACAGCTGTCCGCAGGCTCGCTGCAAAGGGTCATTCCCAAACAAGAGCAAATGGTTTAGGCTAGTCACCATTCAACACTGCCGGGCCATGGTTATGACAACACGCACAGAATCGTTGATACGTCTATGGACTGTTTTGCTGGCGCTCATCTGCTCGCCAGTCTTGGTTGCACACGCCCAGCAAAGCACTGACTCACTGAAAGAAATCGCCCAGTTGGAACAGCAACTGATGGATGGCAACACTGCCCAGCGCATCAACAGCTTGAATAGGCTGGCTCAGCTGGGTAATGCAGAGCATGCGGCCTGGGTGTTTCCCTTGCTGCAAGACGAGGAGCAAACGGTTCGCCGCGTGGCGCAGGCGGCGATCTGGCAACTCTGGGGGCGCTCAGGCGACAAAGACACCGACATGGAATACCAACAGGGCTTGGAATTGATGAGCGCGGGCGACCTGCCTCATGCCATTGACGTGTTCAGCCACTTGGTTGAGCAGCACCCCTTGTTTGCAGAAGCCTGGAACAAACGCGCCACTTTGTATTTCATGCTCGGTCAGTTCGACTTATCTATTCTGGATTGCGAACAAGTGCTCAAACTCGAACCACGTCACTTCGGTGCCTTGTCCGGCTACGCCCGCATGCTGATCAGCAAAGGCCAGTTTGAACGTGCGCTGGATTACATGGAACGCGCCAACCAAGTGAACCCGCACATGCCGGACGCGGAAGAAGCCATTCGCAATTTGCGTCGCCAAATTTGGTCGAGAAAAGACAATATGGTCAAACACGATATGGGCTTAAAACCGTGGCCTGCCCGGAGGGGATCGAACCCCCGACCCACAGCTTAGAAGGCTGTTGCTCTATCCAACTGAGCTACGGGCAGAATTCATGAAAAAAGGCCCGTAAGGCCTGTACTTTTTAATTTGTAATGGTCGGGGCGATAGGATTCGAACCTACGACCCTCTGGTCCCAAACCAGATGCGCTACCAGACTGCGCTACACCCCGATGCAGGCATTCTACCCGCACATTTCGATGCGACTCGAAATATGCAGTTTTGTGCATGATCCTTGGGCAATAATCCACGCATTCTTTCGCTTTATTCAGCGCGTTTCAATGCAACTCAGCCAAGCCAATCACCAGGTGTCCCCGCCGCAAATCGATATTCCTAAGGTGTACAACGCGGCTTTCGATTTGCTACACAGGCACACTGAACGCGCTGACAAACCTGCTTACATAGATGCACTGAGCGGCACTCAGTTGACTTACTCGCAATTGCAAGACCAAGCGCAGCGTTTTGCACAAGGCCTGCAGACACTCGGCTTGCAACCCGAACAACGTGTCTTGCTATGCATGCATGACGGCCTGCAATGGCCGGTGGCTTTTCTGGGATGCATCTTGGCGGGTGTGGTGCCGGTGGCGGTCAACACCTTGCTCACCTCGCAAGACTATCTTTACATGTTGCAAGACTCGCGTTCGCGTGCATTGCTGGTGTCCAAAGCTTTGTGGCCGGTGTTTGCACCCGTCGTCGAGCAATGCCCGCTGCTGCAACATATTCTTTCGGACGCGCCAGACACCTGCCCCGGCTGCGTGGACATTCAAACGCTGATTCAATCCCACCCGCCGCTGCCCAACCCAGCCCACACCCATGCAGACGATGTCTGCTTCTGGCTCTATTCCAGCGGCTCCACCGGGTCACCCAAAGGCACGGTGCATTTGCACAGCCATGTGATTCACACTGCCGAGTTGTATGGCCGCGCGGTGCTGGGCTTGCAGGAAAACGATGTGGTGTTTTCAGCGGCGAAATTGTTTTTCGCTTATGGCCTGGGTAACGCCTTGAGCTTTCCGCTGACTGTTGGTGCCACGACGGTGTTGCTAGGGGCCAGACCGACACCAGCCGATGTGTTCAAGGTTTTGCAATCGCATCAACCGACCGTGTTTTATGGTGTGCCCACTTTGTTTGCCGGGCTGCTGGCGCATGAGGCGCGTCCTGCATCTCAGCAATTGAATTTGCGTGTGTGCACCAGCGCCGGTGAAGCTTTACCGGCGGAGATCGGCCACAAATGGCAAGCCGAATACGGCGTGGAAATCCTCGACGGCATTGGCTCCACTGAAATGCTGCATATCTTTTTGTCCAACCAACCCGGGCGTGTGCGCTACGGCACCACCGGCGAAGCCGTTCCCGGTTACCGTTTGCGGCTGGTGAACGACGACGGCGCGGAATGCGGTGTCGGTGAATTGGGCGAACTGCAAATCAGCGGCCCGAGTTCTGCGCTGATGTACTGGAACAACCGCGAAAAAACCAAACACACCTTCGCCGGTGAATGGACACGCAGCGGCGACAAATACAGCCGCGATGCCGACGGCTATTACACCTACGGCGGGCGGTCTGATGACATGCTGAAAGTCGGCGGCATTTATGTGTCGCCGTTTGAAGTGGAAGCCTCATTGATGACGCACCCGGCGGTGCTGGAAGCAGCCGTGGTCGGCCAGGCGGATGACGAAGGCTTGATCAAACCCAAAGCCTATGTGGTGTTGAAACCCGGGCAAACGGCTGATGAAGCCGCCTTAAAAGCCCATGTGAAAACCCAGTTGGCTCCCTACAAATACCCGCGCTGGATCAGCTTTTTGTCTGAACTGCCCAAAACCGCCACCGGCAAGATTCAGCGGTTTAAACTGCGTGCATGATTGCCCGCCTCATTGACAGCCTTTCCCGGAGAACGCCATGACAACCCGACGCCAAGTACTCACCCAATCCGCTGCCATTCTGGGCGCTGCTTCTTCCGGACTGATCCTGCCGGCCCGCGCACAAAACAGCAAAATCCGCGTCGGTTTGATGCTGCCATACACCGGTACATTCACCCAGCTGGGCGTGGCTTGCGACAACGGCTTTCGCATGGCTCTGGAAGAAAAGGGCAACAAACTCGGCGGACGTGAAATTGAATACTTCAAGGTGGACGACGAGTCCGAACCCGCCAAGGGCGTGGAAAACGCCAACAAACTGGTGCAGCGCGACAAAGTGGACGTGATCATCGGCACAGTGCACTCCGGCGTGCAAATGGGCATACACAAAGTGGCACGCGAAACCGGCGTGCTGTCCATCATCCCCAATGCCGGCATGCATGCCGCCACCCGCGCTTTGTGCGCACCCAATGTGTTTCGCACCTCATTCACCAACAGCCAACCCACACGCGCACTTGGCAAAGCCATGATGGACAAAGGCCACAAGAAGGCCGTGTGGATCACTTGGAAATACGCCGCCGGGGACGAAGCAGGCGAAGGCTTCAAAGAAGGTTACCTGGCTGCTGGCGGCACCATCGTTAAAGAACTCGGACTGCCCTTCCCCAATGTGGAGTTCCAGGCTTTGTTGACCGAAAT
>CANNRV010000011.1 GCA_947508145.1 Comamonadaceae bacterium | reverse complement strand
TGTTCTCTCAGGTTAGACCGGCATGTTCATGATTTCTTCATACGCCTTGAGCACTTTGTTGCGCACCTGCAAGGTCGCTTCAAAGGCCAGGGAGGATTTCTGCATACCCAGCACCACATCGGTCAGGGGTACGTCTTCGCCACGTTGGTAGGCTTCTTGCAAGTTGTTGGACTTGACTTGCGTTTCATTGACTTTGTCGAGCAGGTTTTTCACCGACTCGGTGAAATTCGGTAACTCGGTTTTCGGCGCCTGTACATCTTGTACCTGCGGCGGTTTGATTTGAATCTGATCAATGCCGCCAGCAGCTTTTTGCTGAAAGGCACGGATCGTGTCCATCATGGAGTTGATGCTGTTGCCGGATACGCCGTCAATCATGGCCTGTGCTCCTCAGTCAAGCCGCAGTGGCCAGATCCATGCCGCGCTCGCGCAGCTGGGCCAGTTTGTAGCGCAAGGTGCGCGGGCTGATGCCGAGTTTTTTAGCGGCTTCGACACGGCTTTCGGTGGCTTGTATCGCCGCCAGAATCACCTGGTGCTCGCTGGCTTTCACCGCCGACATCAAGTCTTCAGGCACAGCAATCTTCATATCGTCCGAGTCGTTGGCCGCCATGAAACTGTCGGGGGATGGTTGCGTTGGCTCCATCAACTGCACGGCTTTGTCCAAACCCGGTTTGCTGTTTTGCTCGATGTACAAAGGTTGTGTTTCATCAAACATCAAATGCGCCGGTGTGACCACGCGGCCACGGCACAAGACTACCGCGCGTTGCACCACGTTTTCGAGTTCGCGCACATTGCCCGGCCATGGGTATTGCTGCAACATCAGTTGCGCTTCAATGCTCAGGCTCAAGGGCACGCCGTCGGTGGCCAGGCGGTTCAAGGCTTGCATGGCCAAAGGCAGGATGTCACCCGGGCGTTCGCACAAAGGCTGAATACGCAAACGGAAGGTGCTGATACGGAAATACAAGTCTTCGCGGAATTCACGCGCTTCAATCGCTTGGCGCAAATCTTTGTTGGTGGCGGCAATCACGCGCACATCTAAATCAATCGAAGCCTCACCGCCCAAGCGGTTGAGTTTTTTCTCTTGCAACACGCGCAGCAACTTCGCTTGCAAGTGAATCGGCATTTCACCGATCTCATCTAAAAACACGGTGCCGCCCTGGGCTTGTTCAAACAAACCTTTGTGGTCTTTGTGGGCACCAGTGAATGCGCCTTTTTCATGGCCAAACAACATGTCTTCAATCAAATGCTCGGGCAAGGCTGAACAGTTGAGTGCGACAAACGGGCCTTTGGCGCGGTGTGAGGATTCGTGCAGCACGCGGGCCAGCACTTCTTTACCTGCACCGGTGGGGCCAACGAGTAAGGCAGTGACTTCGGTTTGTGCCACACGCTGGGCCAGCGCCAGCAAATGCTGACTGAGCGGATCGACAAACACAAAACTCTTGGGCTGGGTGCTGTCGGTCAATTGCATGCCTTGGGTGGCGGCTTGCCAAGCTGTCACTGACCATTCGTCAGCAGGCAGCACATGCAAGGCACCGTGGCGCATCGCGTCCACAGCCACTTCCAGACGGCGACGCTCGACACGGCAGATGACGGGGACGTTAAAGCCGAGCTGGCCGATCAAGGTCTGAACTTCGCGCAGCAAATCCGCGCTGTCTCCCAGGCCGATGATCATGACATGCGCACGGCGCAGTGCCAGGGTCAAATCACCCAAAGTGGAAATAGCGTGCAATGCCAGGCCGGCCTCACCCAACTGGGCACGCTGCTCATCATCAAGCGGGCTGAACGGATCCAGCCAGACAGCTTGCAGTACGTTTGAAGTCGAAGTGTTCACATTGATCAACCAGTAACAAAGGTCTGATCAATAAGCAATGGCTGTGCCAGCCAACTTTATGAACTGTTAGGTATTTAAATAATGCAAAGTAGCGTTTTTAAAGAGTACTTTGTATGCACAGTCAGTCGGTATTCCGACAGCTGTGCCTCAGGCTTTCCAGAGAAATCGCGAGGCTTTCCTGACGGATGGCGGTGGCGCGAGCGGCGCAGCTTCTGCAGCCACGATCTTGGGCATGAACCCGCGACAGTGGTTGCCATCGGCCCTGAACACCTCGAACGAGGGAACCATCCGGCTCTTAAACCCCATCATCTTGCATTGGTAGGGGTTGCGAGGGTCCCAACTGATGGCGAAATGGCGGCATTGCCAACAATCCGGCGCTTTGGCGGGTTCATGAGGGGCAGTGGCGAGCGGCATGAAATATCAGCGTGTTGAATGACAAAAGTTCAGCGATTAACCGCCCAACAATTTGAGCACAGACTGCTGGCTGGTATTGGCTTGGGCCAACACAGCTGTTCCGGCCTGCTGCATGATCTGGTTTTTCGCCAGATCGGTGGAAGCTGAGGCGTAATCCGCGTCTTCAATCTGGCTGCGTGAAGCAGACAAATTCATAGACACATTGGACAAGTTGCTGATCACATGGTCTAGGCGGTTCATCACCGCGCCCATGGTGGCTCGTGTGGCGTTGATGTGGTCCATGGCCGCATCCAGCTTGGCCAGCACCGCACTGGCACCGTCTCGCGTGTTGATGCGCACCGTGCGCGATTCCACGTTCAAGTCCACGTCGCCGGTGATTTCACCGGTGATCGGGCCGCCTTTGCCGAAGTCGGCCAGGTCGATGGTGATCAATTGGTTGGATGAAGAGCCGACCTGGAAAGCCAGGCGACCGACACGCGGCGGGTCCATGTCTGAGCTGGAACGTCCACCGTAAGTGCCTTCGTTGAAACCGAGGCTGGCGAAATTGCTGTTGGCACCAAAACCATCGGCACCCGAGGTGACTGTGAAGGGCTTGCCATTCGCACGCAACAGTTTTTCGTAATCTGAGGGCGGTGCACCGATGGGGATGGGCAGACCGGGCATTTGCGGCGCTTGCGCAATCATGCGCACGGTGCCGTAAGCGGTCAAAGCGGTGGTGCTGCTGGCACTGGCACCGCGGATACCGGTGGCCAGGTTGTTGCCTTGGCTGTTGGCCGTGACTTCGTTGATCGCCATGCTGACTTCAGACGCACCCGTGTCATTGCTGACCGATGCACCCAAGACTTCAAACGGTGAACCGGCGACGGTTGAGGTGATGTCCAGCACGCCGTTGGTGACAGCGACCGAAATATTTTTCAAAGCACCCGAGCTGATGGCCGAGTTGATCGCGGTTTCCAGCGCCGTGGCCAGGCTGTCGGCGGTGGCGGCAGACGGATTGGCCGACGTGATGGTGACACCGTTGATGGTGACAGAGGCGGTGTCGTCGGTGGTGACTGTGCCGTCTAAGCTGATGCGTGAGACTTGCGCCACCGCACCGCCTTGGTCAAGGCCGAAGCTGTCAGCCGACAAGTCTTTGACATTCGAGTCAAACCAGACCGACATATTGCGACCGTCGGAGACCAGGCTGACACCGTTGCCGTTGTTTTGCGCGACCACACCGTGTTGGCCGAAGCGCTGGTTGATCGCATCCACCACTTTGTTGCGGCGGTCATCGGCGTTTTCGCCTTGGATGAATTCCACATCGATTTTGGTGCCGTTCAAATACAGCGAGTGTGTGGTGGGGCCGCTGAGCACCGGTAAGTTGGTGTTGAGCGGACCGCCGCCTTTGACCTCGGCGCCATTGGCTTCGGCACGCACTGCGGTCAACGGGGTTTGTGAATTGATGGCGGCGGCGATGGCTAAGGCACTGGCGCTTTTGTCGCTGCTGGTGGGCAAGGTGGAGGAAAACTCATCGCCTGCTGCACTGCTGGGCGGGATCTTCACGCCGTTGATGACCAAATCGTCCATGCCCAAAGGCTTGTAGGCGGCACGGGCGTTTTCAACCACGGTGACGTTGGCCAAACCGGCTCCGGCACCTGCGCTTTTCGAGGTATTGAGTGTGAAGCTGGTGCCGGGCTTGTCCGACACAAACAAAATTTCACCCGTGTTGCGACCCGCTTTGGCGGTCACCGGCAAGTCAGAGCTGGCGTTGACCAGCGACATGAGTTCATCACGGATTTTTTGCGATGTCAGATTGGCTGCACCGGCGACTGCGGTGTAGCTGAAGGTGCTGCCGTTGACGGTGACAGAGTATTTGTCACCGGCCACGGGTGTGCCGGTCAAGGTCACGCTGTCGATCTGTGACACAGCCGGTCCGACCGTGGGTCTGATGCTGGTGTTGGTCACGGCCTGGTTGCGTGAGAAATTGCCATTGACCAAACCAGCGCGGGTGATGTCACCAGTGCTGTCGGAGGACAAAACCACGGGTGTGGGGATTTTGGATTCCAGCGAAATCGTGCTGGCCTGCACGCCTTGGCGCATACCGATGCGGGCACCGAAATCGTTGGCATCCGACAAAGTTTCAAAACTGACTTCGATGTTGCGACCGTCAGCCGCAGACAGCGTGATGCCTTTGGTGTCTGAACCTGTATCGGTGGCTTTGACACCGGTTTTGTCGCTGATCAGGTTAATGGCTTTCACCACATTGGCACGTGTTTCACGCGGGTTGTTCAACACCGTCGTGACATTCGCGCTGGCAAAACCGTTGACAAAAATCGCGCCCGACACCACCGAGGTGCCGCTCATGGCCTGACCGGTCATGACGTTTTCATTGACCTTGGCGAACACGCCGGTACCGGCGCTGGAGGTGAAAGCTTCGGCTGTCGTGTCTACGATGCCCACCAAGCCGGTCGAGCCTGCATTGATGCTGGTCTGGCTGATGTTGCCTTCTGACGGCGCGTAGGTGATGGACAGGTTGGAGTTGCCGGGCGTGTAATTGATTTCACGGCCCGTGGTGGCTGCAAACAAGGGACTGGCTTGCAAGGCGGCGGCGATTTTGGCGGTCGCTGCTGCAGAAGTTGTGTCCAATGCATTCAAGGTAACGCTCACGCCGCCGATTACGATAGTGCCGGCACTGGGTGTTCCGCTGAAAATGATGTTTTGAGTTTCGCCGCGTGTGATGCCGGTGGCCACCGCTTTGCGGTTGATGGCGGCTGCTTTGGCAATCGCACTGCCTGAGGCATTGTTCGATGGTGACACTTTGTCATCGCTGGCGTAAGACGCGCCGATGTCAATGTCGTTGATCTTCAAGTCACCGGCACGCAATGGGGGAATGCTGCCTGCCACGTCGACATTCATGCTGAATTCGCGGTTGCTCATGTCAGCGGCGGTGCCGTCGGACTGCTGGAAGGTGTAAATCAAGTCGTTGCCCAACACCTGCGCGTTAGAGCCCACCGATTTGTAAAAACTCACGGAACTGGCGGGTGCGCCGTTGGTCACGGTGACACCGGGCAAGTCGCCGGAACCGCTGGCCACCAGGTCGGTGACATTGGCCCCGCTGGTCGCGCTGGTGAACACCACGGTCGCGGTGTCGGTGATGGACGAATCGGTATTGAAGCCGTTCAACTGACCGGTGAAGGTACCCATCAAGCCATCGCCACCCGTGTAACCGTTGGACAGGCTCAAGAAATCTGTGGCCACTTCAGCCGCTGTCGCGCCGTTGGCACCTGCGGTATAGGTCAAGCCGCCGAGTGAGACGGTTTGGTTGGCCACCATGTCGGTGAATGTCACTGCGGCTGACTCAGTCACAGCCGAACTGTTGTAGGTACCGGTCATGGTGACGGTGTCACCGGCCTGGGTCATGAAAGCGGCGGTGACTTCACCGGCTGCGGTCATGCTCATGCTCAATGCGCCGCTCTTGTTGAACGTGCCACTGTCTTTGAAAGCTTCTTTGCTTTGGGTGATGGCTTCACGCGTGGTGGTCGCCGTCATGCTCAGGCCGTTGCTGGCATTGGTGATCACGCTGGCATCGACAGCGATAGGTTCGACATTGCCATCGGCACCTGAATAGGTGATGGTCAATGTGCCGCCGGACACGGTCACACTGCGACCGGAACTTTCATTAAAGCTGCTGCTGTTGCTGAGTGTTTGCTGGATTTTGTTGGCCAGCGCATCCGTGCTGGCTGCGTCGGTGGCATCGACCACCACAGAGACACCGCCAACTTTGATGGTGCCTGTGCCATAGGGGGCTGAACCGCTGATTTCCAGCGTTTGTTTTTCGCCTGCATCCGCGCCGCCTAAGGTGCGCGATGTCGTCGGGTTGATGAACACCGGACCGGCAAGGTTTTGCGAGGTGACTTTGTACAAAGGCATTTCACCCACGCGTTCACCGGCTGAGCCGTTGAGCACAGGGAAGCCGTTCCACTCGGTGGTGTCGGCAATCCGCACAATCTCTTGTTTGAGTTGCTGGAATTCCAGGTCAAGGTAACTGCGTTGTTCGTTGGCGTTGGTGTCATTGACTGCCTGAATCGCGAGTTCACGCATGCGCACCATCATGTCGGTGATTTCGTTGGTCGCGCCCTCCGCCGTTTGAATCAAGGAGATAGCGTCACCCGCATTGCGAACCGCCATATTCAAACTGCGAATCTGGTGGGTCATGCGCGTGGCAATCGCCATGCCGGCCGCATCGTCCCGGGCGGAATTGATCCGTTTGCCGGTCGATAACTGCTGCATCGCAATCGCTGTGCTGCGCTCGCCCGACTTCAGGGCTGCCTGTGAAAACAGTGCTTTGACGTTGGTGTTGATGACTGCCATTTACTTCTCCTGACCCAGTGGGTCATTGATATTTACAACCGTATTAAGCAAACCGTGTGCCACATTTGAAATTCCATCGGAAACATCTGAAATTTCGTTTTTTTGGCAGATATTGCCGCTGAGAAAACAAGCAGCGGCAAACTCTGTCAGGCCATGGGCAAAGGATTGCCGGGTTGCCATACACACTTTCTTATTGGATTTGCAGGCTCTCGCCTACCAAGTCCGCAAAATCTTCCAAGGCCAGGCTTTCCGCGATCAGTTCGATCTGATTCGGGAAGGCCGCGAGTCCGACGCGGGTCACTTGTAATGCGCGGGCCGGGTCGAGGTTGCAACGCAGGGCGCGCACCATCATCACGTAGGTGAATGCCTGGGTGTTGGCACCTTGAATTTCCATCAACTCACCCAGCAACTCGACAGCGGACTGCCAGTTTTGTTGGGTCAATGCCAGCAAACCGTTGATGGCCAGCATGTCTTCGCTGTGCGGATGGATGCTCAATCCGGCATCGCCGAGGGCACTGGCCAAATCCATTTGCTCGGTGGCCACCAGGGTTTGAATCGCCTCGCGGATTTCGCCGGGGCTGAAACGCTTGATGTAGTCGGACTGCAGCAAACCGCCAACGGCTGCTTGGTTCATGAGTTCTTGAATGAGTGTCATCTGAATTCCTTGTGTGTGACTGAAAACGGGGTTGAATGCGGGCTGTGTTTAAACAGGCTCGAACTCGGGGTTCAAATGGGTTTTGATGAGCGAGCGGATTTGCTCGACCGACAGAAAGTCCGGGTTGCTGCCGGACTCATAAGCAAAGCCGGGCGTGACCGGATTGGCTTTCAAAGATTGCAGGTAGTCGGTCATCTTGTTTTGCATGCCCGCACCCAAAATCGCGTAATAGCCGCCCAGATCGATGGTGCTGGGGCTGTCGCTGCTGGTGATCATTTCTTCGTGCAATTTTTCGCCGGGGCGAATACCGACGATCTGCTGTTTGCAGTTCGGGCCAATCGCCTCGGCCACATCGCTGATGCGGTAGGACGGAATCTTGGGCACCAAAATTTCGCCGCCAAGAGCGTGCTCTAAAGCCCAAAACACCATCTCCACACCTTCATCCAAAGGGATGTTGAAGCGGGTCATGCCCATGTCGGTGATGGGCAGCACGCCGCTTTTGGCTTTATTGATGAAAAACGGAATCACCGAGCCGCGCGAGCCCATGACGTTGCCGTAGCGCACCACGGAAAAACGCAAATCGCGCTCGCCTTTGAAATTGTTGGCCGCAATAAACAGTTTGTCACTGCACAACTTGGTTGCGCCGTAGAGGTTGATCGGTGCCGCCGCTTTGTCGGTAGACAGCGCCACCACGCGTCGCACGCCCTGGTCAAGGCACGCCTCGATGACGTTTTGCGCGCCCATGATGTTGGTCTTGATGAATTCAAACGGGTTGTATTCAGCGGCAGGCACTTGTTTCAAAGCGGCTGCATGCACCACGGTGTCTATGCCTTCCATGGCGCGTGACAAACGACCGGGGTCGCGCACATCGCCAATGAAAAAGCGCAGCGCCGGGTATTTATCCAGAGGGAATTCCTGCTGCATTTCATATTGCTTGAGTTCGTCACGGCTGAACACCACCAGGCGTTTGATCTTGGGGCAATGGTCGAGCACGGACTTGACAAAGGCTTTGCCAAACGTGCCTGTCCCGCCTGTGATCAGGATGGACTGGTCGCAAATATCTGCAGATTGCTTCATGTGTGAATGCCGGAAACCCGACTCCTTTTTGCATCAATGTGACGAACAAAGCAGAAGTCATGCCATACATATTCAGCTGGTCTGCATATTGCTTATTCCTTGGTATTCGCGTCACAGGTGACGGCAATTGGACACAGAATGAAGAAGATTCCCTACGGCAAACAGTTGATTTCCGACACTGATATTCAAGCAGTGGTCGAGGTGCTGCGCTCGGATTTCCTGACCCAAGGCCCCGTGGTTCCTGCGTTCGAGGCCGCAGTGGCAAGCCATTGCCAGGCCCGGCATGCGCTTGCCGTCAGCAATGCCACTGCCGGTTTGCACCTCGCCTGTCTGACTTTGGGACTCGGCCCCGGCGACCTGCTGTGGACCAGCCCCATTACTTTTGTGGCATCGGCCAACTGCGCTTTGTACTGCGGCGCAGACGTGGACTTTGTCGACATCGACCCGCGCACTTTCAATATGTGCGCTGTGGAGTTGGAGAAAAAACTCATCCAGGCAAAACGGATTTGCCGCTTACCCAAGATCGTGGTGCCGGTGCACATGTGCGGCCAGCCCTGCGATATGCAGGCCATCCACGCCCTGTCACTGAAATACGGCTTCAAGATCATCGAAGACGCCTCACACGCCATAGGTGCGCGCTACCAGGGCGAACCGGTGGGCAACTGCCGCTACAGCGACATGACCGTGTTCAGTTTCCATCCGGTGAAGATCATCACCACGGGCGAAGGCGGCATGGTGTTGTGCAACAACCCGGTGTATGCCAACACCTTGCACCGCTTACGCAGCCACGGCATCAGTAACCAGCCCGCCGATATGCAGCCACGACCTGCAGACGAGATATGGAATTACCAGCAGTTGCAGCTCGGCTTCAATTACCGTATGACCGAATTACAAGCCGCGCTGGGATTGAGTCAGTTGAAGCAACTGGATGCATTTGTGGGCAAACGCCATGCCTTGGCTCAGGTATACGACCAGTCTCTGGCCAGTCTGCCCTTGCTGACACCGTGGCAACACCCTGACAGCTATTCGAGTTACCACCTGTACCCGATACGCATTCCGGCGATTGAAGACGGACCGACACAACAGCAGGTGTACCAGTCCATGCAAGCCGCCGGTATACAGGTCAACCTGCATTACATCCCTGTGTATTTGCAACCGCATTACGCCCGTTTAGGTTTTCAGCGCGGTCATTGCCCGCATGCCGAGACGTATTTCAAACAAACCATCAGCATTCCCATGTATGCCGGTCTGACAACGACAGATCAGGCACACATCGTTCAACAACTGACCATCACCCTTCAGCCCTTGGTCTTGCATCACTGATTTTTTAAAGGAAACAAAAATGAAAGAATTTAGCCTGAGTGTCGATTTTGGCGATCGCAAATACGACATCACCATGAACGACATCACACGCATGTTTCACATGTGCTACTACAACACACGCATATGGGAAAACACTTTCTGGCACGGACACCAGATCTTGAAATGCCCGATGGACATGTGGATTTACCAGGAAATGCTTTGGAAGATCAAGCCTGACTACATCATCGAAACCGGCACATTCAAAGGTGGCAGCGCCTTGTACTACGCACATTTGTTTGATCTGCAAGGCAAAGGCGAAGTGATCACCATTGACATCAACGAGCGCCCTAATCAACCCGAGCACCCCAGAATCCATTACATCAGCGGGTCTTCAGCCGATCCGGAGATTTACAACCGGGTCAAAGACATGATTGGCGAAGACAAAACAGTGATCGTGATTCTGGACTCAGACCACAGCCGCAACCATGTCTTCAAAGAAATGAATTTGTGGCATTCGATGGTCAGCCCTGACAGCTACATGATTGTGGAAGACTCCAATGTCAACGGTTACCCCGTGCGACCTGATTTTGGTCCGGGCCCGATGGAAGCGATCAACGACTTTTTACAGACCAATGATTCGTTCGTGATTGACGCCGCCATGGAAAAGTTTTTGATGACCCAAAACCCAAGAGGCTATTTGAAGAAAACTGCCAAACGGTGATGAGGTCAGCCTAAACAAGGAGCGCTTTCATGCGTCTGATGATTTTTCAACCCTCCAAGTCTGCATACGATGTATTGACCGACTTCTCCAGCAAGTTGTATCAGGCATGTTTGAGCCTGGATGCGTGTCAAACCACGCTCTATGTGCCGGGTCAATCTGCCTGTTCATTAGATGCATTGATAGACCAGCACCAAATCACCCATATTTTCGGGTTCAATGGTGTGTCTATGAATTTAAGCCTGGGCAAGGCACATGAAGACATTCAACACTTTGCCTGGTTGGTAGATTACCCGGTCTACCACCATGGCCGCTTAAGCAGCCCGGTTCCCAACAAACTGATAGTCAGCGCCAACCCGCAACACAGTCACTACATTTCTGCAATGACTGACAGCAGGTATGTGGGCTCACTCAGTTTGGGGGCGACGTACCCGCAGAACACGCTGCCAAAGCCCATCCATGAACGTGATTTCGATGTGGTTTTCATCGGTGGCTGGATGGGTGAGCCTGAGCCCTTGTGGGAAAAAAGTTCAGAGCCTTTGGTCAAACAAATGGCCAATGAAGCACTGGCCATCTTGATGAATGATGACAATGCCGATGCATTTCTGGTTTTAGAAAAAAAATTCCATCACTACGGTATTTCCTTAGAACGCAATAGGGACTTGATGAACGTATTGGTCAGGTATTTGGAAAACTACCTCAGAAAATATTTGCGTCTCAAGATGATGAGAGCCATCGTGCAATCAGGCCTCAAAACCTTGGTCGTAGGAACGGGTTGGTCTGAGCATTTTTCAGGCGACCAACTGTATTTCCATGAGCCGGTGAACAATGAATTCATCCATGAAATATACAAACATTGCAAATTAGCGATTTGCCTGAATTCAAATAACGGCGGCTGCGAAAGAGCATTACAGGCCTTGGCCTCGGGCTGTGTGGTGTTCAGTTTCGGTGGTGGAGCAATTGAACAATTGGCGCTTGACCACAAAGACATCAGACTGAGTGCGAGCCACGCATCAGAGATAAAGATTGCAAGTCATTTGCAGCAATGGCATGAAGAGACCATGGCTCGGTCAACACTTTTGCCTGAACCAGAAGTAGCTGCCAAGTCACACAGCTGGTTGAGTGTGGCGGAAAAACTGATGCTTACCATGCAAGAATCCGAAGTGATCAATTAAGCCTCTGCCTTTATTTTTTTGCTTTTAGCAATTCCCAACTCAGTGGCGTTCCTCGAGGGATATCGGTTTGAACAGACATACCCAGTACGCCATCTAAATACTTGGGAGGCAATCCCAAACCGGGGCGTATGGATTTGACATGGTCGGCGGTCAGCAGATCACCTTGTTTCATGTCTTGCACGATGTACAAAGAGCGACGACGTGAGCGTGCAATCTCTTCTGCCGGTGTGGTGGGACCATAGTGGATGCCGCCCAGCGATAACCAGGCGCGTTCAGTTTCCACCACCAGTTGTTTGAGTTCTTCAGGTTCCAGTGAAAACGCCGCATCCACACCGCCGTCGGCGCGGCGCAAGGTGAAATGCTTTTCAATCACCACCGCACCGAATGCAGTGGCCGCCACCGAAGCGCCTATGCCCATGGTGTGGTCGGACAAACCGGTGGCACAGCCGAACATATCGCGCATATGTGGAATGGTTCGCACATGGGTGTTTTCGGGCGAGGCCGGGTAGGTACTGGTGCATTTGAGCAAAACCAGGTCTGTGCATCCGTTGTCACGCGCGGTACGCACGGCATCGTCTATTTCGGCCAGCGTGGCCATGCCGGTGGAAATAATCATCGGCTTACCGGTTTGCGCGACTTTGCGTATCAGGGGCAAATCTATACATTCAAAAGACGCAATCTTGTAGGCCGGGACATTCAGTGTTTCTAAAAAATCGACAGCTGACGTATCAAAAGGCGAGCTGAAACACACCAATCCTTTGGCTTGGGCGCGTTGCATGATGGGCGCATGCCATTCCCACGGCGTGTGTGCCTGTTCATACAGTGCGTACAAGGACTGGCCTTGCCACAGCGATGATTTGTTGTGTATGGTGAATTCGGGATGGCTCGAATCGAGAGTCATGGTGTCGGCTGTGAAGGTTTGCAGTTTGACCGCGTCAGCGCCCGCCTCTGCGGCTGCATCAACCAAGGCCAGCGCACGGTCCAGCGACTGGTTATGGTTGCCTGACATTTCCGCAATGATGAACGGACGGCGCTTGGCCGACCACAAACCCCCGGCGGTCATTTCAATGCAGCCAGATAGTCGAGTGTGCTGCGTATGCTTTTGCACAGCTTCACATCTTCATCGGGAATTTTGTAGCCATGTATTTCTTCAATGGCCAGCAACACATTGATCTGGTCTAAAGAGTCAATGCCTGCTTGCTTGAAACTGTCTTCTTCGCCCATGGCCATGGCATCTACGCCCATGACGTTGTCTTGAATCAAGGCACGGATATCGTCAGCTGTGATCATTTTTTTTCTCCAATAAACAAGTGGCCCATGACAAGCCCACACCAAAACCACACAACAGCAAGCGCTGCCATTGGGGTTGCAAACATTGCGCCAGCAGCATGGGCACGGATGAAGACACGGTATTGCCATACGCGGTGGCGGCAAACGGGGTTTTGCCCTCTGAGCCGATGCGCTTTGCCAGGGTCTCCACAATATAGCGGCTTCCCTGGTGCAAAAACACCTGGTCCACATCCTTGATGTCCAGTTGCGCTTTGTCGAGCACGCGTTTGACGCTGGCAGGCACTTGGGTGGCTGCAAACGTGAACACCGCGCGACCGTTCATGTACAAATGCCCGTCAGCACGGGTTTGCAATGCATCATGCTGTTGGCTTTGTATGCCGAAGTCAGCAACACCTATCTGCCAATCGGCATCTTCAGACAACCAAGTGGCACTGGCACCGTCGCCAAACAACATGGCGGTGTCCCGGTCTGCGGGGTTGATGATTTTGGAATACGGGTCAGCGGTGACCAGCAATCCCTGTCGCATGTTTTGCGATTGCATGAATGCCTTGACGATTGACAAGGCCTGCACATACCCGGAACAACCCAGCGAGATATCGAATACCGCGCAGGCAGCAGGCAAATTCAACAGGTGATGCACGACAGCAGATGTGTGCGGCAGGCCATGGCCGTCCGGGTTTTGTGTCACCAAGACCAGGCACTCTGCCTGTGACACATCAACACCGTGTTCCTGTTGCAACTTCAAAACGGCTTGCACCGCCATGTCACTGGTTTGTTCTTTGTTCGCTTTTCGACTCAGCGCAAGCATGCCGATTTTTTCGCGGATAAAGTCCTCGTCCGCCTCAAAACCCCGGGCCTGTAATTCGTTGTCAATGGCTGCATCTGGCAGATACGCCGACACACAGTGGATACCGATCATGGCGTGGGTCTCCTGGTGAAATAAATAGCGCCAAGGCTTGTACCGTCACACACTATTTGGGTTTTGTACAAACCGTGGGAAGCCTGGGCCGGGCATTTGAGAAACACATGGCGTGTGTCAAAGGGCCAGTGTTGCATGTCGAGCCGCACAAATACCCAAGGGTGAACTTCCACGCATTGGTTAAGCATATGTTTGTTCAAAGCCACCAGCGCATCGACCGGGCTGGCTTGCAGGCTGTCTGCATCTGCGTGAATGCCTGTGTCGTCCAACACCGCATGGCGGGTGAACACCGATTCGTCATAGTCTAGGCGCAACACATCGGTAGCAGGCTTTTGTGCACTGGCCAACCAATAACGTTGCAAGCCACTCGCGTCCTGACAAGCCAGCCATGCGTAGACATCGTCTCTTTGCTTCATGGCAGGCAATTGGTCTGCCGACACCTCATGCATGCTCAAAGCACAAGCAGCCATGTGGTGAAACTCGATGCGCAGTCGGCTGCAAGCGCCCGTATGGTTCAGCATCGCTTGTGCAATGTCTGCACCTGTGATGTAGTTTCTGTTTCCTTTGAAATGCAGATTTAATGGTATGGCTTCAGTCAACATCGCCGGTCTCCTAAAACGTGCCCATGGTGGGCAAAGGTTTGGCGGGATTGCCGAAGACTGACACACCTGCGGGCAAGGACTTGGTGACCACACTGCCCATGCCTATTCTGCAAGCATTAGCGATGGTGATTTTGGCGTTGAAAGTCACACCCACACCGACCTGGCAATCGTCACCTAGGTGCACACCGCCTGCGATCGATGTGCCCGAAGAAATAGCGCAGTGTTCGCCTATGCGCACATTGTGTCCGACGTTCACCAGATTACCCAGACGCGAACCTGCACCAATCACGGTGTCGCTCAATTGGCCTCTGGCGATCACGCTGCCCGATCCTATGACCGCATGGGCACCGATCAGCACAGCGCCCAGATGCGGGAAAAACAAACGGTTACCGTCTTGTTCAAAATGGAAACCCAAGCCAACACCGCCTATAGACACATTGTTTTGAATGACTGTGCCCTGCCCGATCTGCGCATGGCCGCCTATAAAACAATTGGCACCAATAGTGCAACCGGCTTCAATACTGACACCGGCTTCAATCACCGTGTGTGCGCCAATGCTGACACCAGCGGCAATCTGCGCATCCGGTGACACCACCGCGGTGGCATGCACGCTGGCCGTTGGCTCGGCATGCATCAAATGATTCAAGGCCTTGATGAACATGGCCAACGGGTCTGCGGTGACCAGCACGGCTCTTTCACCGGACACAGGCACCGGCTGATCGACGATCAACACACCGGCGCGGCAGGCATCCACTTTTTTCTGCAATTCTTCCAGCGGCTGAGGCCGCAAAAACACCAGACTGCTGGCTTCGCATTCTTCGGGCGAACCGACAGAGCGAATCAACACATCGGTTTCACCGAGCAATGTATGCGGGTCGCTCAAATGTGCGGATAAAGCACTCAGCAACATGGGCGTGTTTACCGCTTTGGGAAAGCTGGAATAGTTCATGCCATGGACTCCCATAAAACATCCACCACACGTTGTGCGCCCTGCCCGTCCACCCACTGCTTCACGGGTGTGTGTGCATGTTCAAGCATGTCGGTGACGGCTTGCGCAATGAGGGGGGCAGACAACTGGCGGTAGTCGCCAAGGCAACTGGCACCCGTGAGCGCAGACCAAGCCAAGGCTTGCGGGTTTTGGTTTTGCGCCATAGAAAACAACACCATGGGCAAGCCTGTGGCATTGACTTCATAGGTCACGGTTCCGGCAGACACCACAGCCATGCCGCACGAGCGCATCAAGCCCGGCATATCTGGGGTATCCACATGTAATTCAATCTGGTGTGATTGAGCGTGGCTGTTTATCCAATGCTTTAAATGATTCAAACCGGGATTGTTGGATGTAGTGACTGCACACACGGTAAGACCAGTATCCATAGACAACACGGTTTGCAGCAACAACTGCAACACCTGCTTGTCATCGCCGCCACCGGCAAACACAAACAGTCGCTTGCTTCGTTCTTCGTTCTTGTCGCTGATGGCTTGTGCGGTGAAGCCGGGCCTGAGCAAAGCATAGTCCGGCCCCAGCAATAAACGGGTTTTAGGATTTTTTATTCGCTTGGCATACAAGTCGGCGTGTGTGCCCGGCATGGCATTGAGCACCCAGTCAGCCCACAGGTTTTTTTGGCCGGTGCCGTCAAACTGCAACCACTGCATTGGGTGTTGCATCAACACCTGCTGGTAGTCGTCATGCACTCTGTAGTCATCCAATACCAGTGCCATGGCTTGGTGCAGGTCAGCGAATTCGCAGGTGCGTTCGGCATCGCTGATTTCATTGTCAAACTCGCACGGCTGCCAGTGCGAAAACACATGGGCAAACTCCGCCGGGCAGACATCTGCCGAGGGGCCAAGCATCAGACTGCGCCCGCCTTGTCTGACCCATTGCGCCGCCAAGGTGCAACAGCGAAACACATGGCCCAAGCCCAATTCGGGACTGGCATCGCATCTGAACAAGACGGTGTTAGACATAGGCATTCGCAGCAAGCAACTTGGCCTTCATCATCCATTCGGCCCTTTCCCAGTCTTCCAAGGTGTCCAAGTCACACACACTGTGAGAAGGCAATAAATACGGACGTGAATCGCCAGAGAACATGGGCAGATGGTCCAGGAACGCCTGGCATTGCCCCCAATAGAACATGCCTGCGTCATGGTAAGCCGGGGTCAGGTCCTGAGACCGGGTACGCGCATGTTCAGGTTGAAACATCTGTGGCCGACCATCGGCATGAATATAAAAAGCACGTTGTATCGGGTAGGGATAAGCCGTGGCTGAAAAGACGAATGGCACCTGCGCTGTGTTCAATAGCTGCCATGCGCTTGATAAATCTTGCGCCGTCACAAACGGTGATGTCGGGTAAATGCAGCAGCATTGCTGAAAGTCGCCATATATGCGGGTGCATTCCTTGATCGCATGGTTGATGACATCGCGTGTCACCGCATGGTCATCGGCCAATTCGGCAGGACGCATGAACGGCACGTCGGCACCGGCTTTCACTGCCTCTGCGGCAATCTCTTCGCAGTCTGTAGAGACAACGGTATGCGCAAACAATCCACTCTTGCCGGCGGCCTCTATCGCCCAATGCAGCATGGGTTTGCCCAGGAAGTCACGAATGTTCTTACCGGGAATCCTTTTGCTGCCGCCTCTGGCAGGAATGATGGCGATTCTCATGGCGCTTGCCTTTTGAACAGCATGAGTTCGGAATGAAATCCATCGACCGTTTCAAAACCGAAAGGATGGACATTGCGGTCAATCAAGCGGTAATTCGGCAGCATGCCCTGGTAGTCGTCTGTTTTGATCGGCGTGGTGACACCGGCATGGCCTTCGCGTTTGATTTGCTTGCCTTCACGCATATTGCGCAACAACACCCAACGGGTTTTCAAACGGTCCACATGGTGCAAATAGTTTTTCACCACATCAGGCTCCATCTCTTGAAAAGAAATGAAGTTCACAAACAAATCCACCTCGCCTTGCAGTTGTTCGATTTGCCATGAGCACAGCACCGAGGCGGGTCGCAAGCTGTCCATGCTCACCGCAGCGTTTGCGGGCAGGTCATCAAAACCGCTGACCTTGGACTCGCCCAGCACCTGTCGCAAGTAATAGTCTGCAACGAATTGCGTGGGTGGAATATCGATGTCTATGTATTGCCAATTGGCAATACCGGCTTGGCTCCAGATTTCACCCAAGGTACCAAAGCCGCCGCCAATTTCCAACAGGCTGCGCGGCACCTCGCCATTCAAATGTTTTTTTAGAAAACTCAAACCCAGCAAGTAATTCAATGCGGAGCGGCTGTAGTGATGTTGGTCCCATTGCCATTGCTCCAGCGGTTGACCCACTTGGCTTTCAGAAAAACCGAGTAAGTCGGGCAAATGACCGGTCTGCTCGCTGGCTTGCAACACACGGTAATCCGCCAAAGCAGCCTGGTAACCGGAGATAGCGCGGTTCAACGACAAACCAGCTTTGACTGCTGCCGGGTAACTGTCTTTCAATGTGCGCTCAAGCAATGCGACTTGCTCTGCGCTCAAACCGCTGGCCGGTGCGCCGTAATTGGGAACAAAAAATGTCAACGCCGATTTCAAGCGTCTGAATGCGTCCACACCATGCTGCGACAGTTCATCGGTGATGCCTTGGCTGGCCGTGGCCCAAAACGATGTGGGCTGGTAGACCGTTGCCTGTTGCTGCATGCGTTGCAGGGCTAGATGGAGTCTGGAATAGGTATGCATAAGTAGGTTTGAAAGATTGAAGCGCCATCCATCAGTGTTGAACTGTGGTTGAACCCCCTATTCAGTTTTTCTCCATCAGTTGTTCAATCAAGTCTTCAAGCTCTTGAGATAAACGGGAGGGTTTCATACTTGCCAAACGAATTTTTTCCCTCAATGCTGACGTGTCTTTCACAGACAAACCAGCGATGTCTTTCACACGC
Source organism: Comamonadaceae bacterium (assembly GCA_947508145.1). GTDB lineage: Bacteria > Pseudomonadota > Gammaproteobacteria > Burkholderiales > Burkholderiaceae_C > Limnohabitans. Next base: position 5,160 of record CANNRV010000011.1, on the reverse strand, counting down.
TGTTTGTAATCCACCATGTTGTCGGTGCAGTACTGGCCCAAATCCATGGAACTCAAAATACTCAAACCCATGCGCGACACCATGGTTTTGCCGTACAGCGTCACCATGGGCAAGCCCGCTTGCACCACGTTGTTGGTGGTTGAACCGCAGTTGTAGGGGAAGGTGTCTAAAAACACATCCGCCAGTTTCAAACGTTGTTTGTATTCCTCGTAATGCGCGCGCGGCGTAAACACAATTTTTTTCATCGATGCGCCATGACGGTAAATGAATGCTTGTAAATTCGCAGTGGTGGCCGGGTTGTCATCTACCAGCCACAGCACAGCATTTGGAATCTCATTCACCAGATCCAACCAAACACTGAACAACTCGGGCGTGAACTTGTAGGAATTGCCAAACGCCGCCATGACAAAACTGTCCTCGGGCAAACCGTATTGCGCCCGGTTCACTGTCAGCGGTTGATCCACGTCCGGTGTCAAAGGAATAAAGCTGCTGCTCAAACGCAAGGGCTTTTCCGCAAAGTAAGGCTCAAGTGCAGCGGGAAAAGCCTGGCCATCGGTGACCACAAAATCAAACCACGGCATGCCGGTGGTGCCAATGAAACCCAAGTAGGTGCCTTGCAAGGGTGCGGGATGCAATGCAAATATGCCGGGACGTGCACCGGCACTCAGGCCGTGCAAATCAATCAGCACATCAATCTCATCAAACACCACCACTTCAGCAATTTGGCGATCCGTCAATGCATGCACAAATCGAATGTTGTCTATGGCTTTTTTCAAACGCTGACGGTGCGGTGTGCCGTCTTCCAGACTGAAGTCGTAGGCATAAATCTCGTATTTGCTGCGGTCATGGCCTTCGAGCAATTCAGCCAGCAACAAACCGACGGCATGCACACACAAATCGCCGGACAAATAGCCAATGCGTTTTTTCGCATGTTGGTACACACGTCCTTGGCACAAATGGTCTTCTTTGAAACTGTAAGTGCGACCGACAAACGCATGCGCAGTCAGCAACTGCTGCACCGGGTCTTCGCTGTAGGCCAACATGGCCAACGGTGAAGTGGCCATCAACATTTGGTTAGCGCTGATGCCGGGCAAAGGTTGGTAGACCGGCCAGTCGCAGGCTTTTTGGCGAATATGCACCCAGTGTTGAATCACACCGGCTTGGTCCGGCTTGAGCGCCAGACTCTTGGTCAAGGCCACTTCTGCCAATTGGTATTGCTTGAGGTCTTCGCGCACCCGGCCCACATGGTTCCAGGTGGCCACTTTCATGTCCACGGGCACCTCTACCCCAGCGGCTTGTGCACTGAGTAACTGGCTCCAAGTGGCAATGGCTTGCTCGCGCTCGCCGCGCCGCTCTTGGATCAATCCCAGATTGATACATGGCTGGGCAAAAAATGGCCGCTGTGCCAGACAGGCGCGGTAAATGTTTTCCGCTTCAGTTGTTTTCCCGGTGCTTTGCAACAGCGATCCGTGGTTGAACATGGCCAGCGATTTGTTGTCGTCAGTGGTGTTAGCCGTCCATACCTCGTACAACTGCAAGGCATCTTCGGCCATACCAGAGGATTGAAGCGACTCGGCAATCGTCAGCAGTTTGGCCAACGGCAGTTTATTTTGTCGAGAAAGTTTGATGTTTGCGTCTAAGACTTGCTTTAATTCTGAATTGTTCATTTTGCCTGCTCAAAATTTACCATTGCGTGTTTGCAAGCAATTTACAAGCCAAGATAAAGTGGTCTGGAATTTGCTTTGATCCTGCATCTTTATTTCACTCTCGATGGCAAAGGAAAGGCATATGTATTCAATAGCATTAACTTTTACGAATATATGGATGCTTTTCGAAGGGTCAAATTATTCGAGGGTCAAAATTGCAGTGTTTCTGATTCATGCCGATTTATTGACACGCTTTCATCGCCTTTCATGGAGATACCAATGATTTCTTCCAGTCAACTAGAAGAACAAATGCTGACAAGATTGTTTGAATCCTGGCGGGTGTTTGTTTCTGAATTACAGGTTCAATTTGAACCTGCGACAGCGATTCCGTTATTGGAGAAATACGCAATAGATGGCTTCGATCAATTCAAATCATTTGGTGAACATCTGATTCAAAACTGCGAATTCAGAAAATCGTCTGAATTGGAACTGGGCATGAATTCGCCCGGCATCTTGTGGGACAGATTGACCATTTTGAACTGCAAACTCTTGTTTACCGGGCCCGACAGTATTCATCACAAGCCTTCACTTCATAAGAATTTGGGCAATGTTTCAATCGAATTAAAAAGCGTCATGCAAGCGCTAAACCACTCGCATCCAGCCAGAAACATTCTGCTTGCCAAAGAAGCCACTGACCGTCAAAAAACGATTGACCCCTTAGAAACTTCCCTGTGGTCACTTCAAATGTCGAATATCGCCATGTGGATCAATCAGGATCTTTTGTACACCGTCAGTGCAGATGATGTGGATCCTCAGCGCTTAAGAGACTACATACATTTTTTCTCGAAAGCCAATCGAATTCGAAATTCGGCTATCGAGAATATTGAACTTTTTTACACCCAACAATTACAAAGGAAATGAAATGCGGATCTTAATCACTGGTGGAGCAGGTTTTATCGGCAGCTATACAACTGAAGAACTTCTTAACGAAGGTCATTCAGTGGTGTGTGTTGACAATTTTTCGAAGTACGGCCGGGTTGAGCGCGATTATTTTCAGCACCCGAATTTCACGCTTATCGAGGGTGATGTCCAAGACCAAAAGATCATGGACCAAGCCTCGGAAGGTTGCGACTACATCATTGCATGTGCTGCAATGATTGGTGGAATTTCCTATTTCCACAAATATGCATACGATTTACTGGCAAGTAATGAACGCATCCTGGCGTCTACTTTTGACAGCGCCATCAAATTGCATAAAAAAGGTGGACTTAAAAAGATCTTGGTGCTGAGCTCAAGCATGGTGTATGAGCGCACCGATCGCTACCCTTCAAAAGAATCCGATATTGTTGAAATCCCAGTGCCCATGAGCACGTATGGTTTTCAAAAATTAGCCAGCGAGTATTTTGCAAAGGGTGCATTTGAACAATACGGGGTGCCATTCACCATCGTGAGACCTTTCAATTGCGTCGGTGTGGGCGAACAAAAAGCCTTGACTGAAGACATCATTCCAAGTGGCAATATCAGCCTGGCCTTGTCGCATGTGCTGCCCGATTTAGTGCAAAAAATGGTGAAAGGTCAACGTCCTTTGCATATTCTTGGCGACGGCAGTCAGGTGCGCTGCTACACGCACGGAACCGATATTGCAAGAGGCATACGCATCTGCCTGGAACACCCGAATGCAGAGAACCAAGACTTTAATATTTCAACCGCACGGGCAACCACCGTCAATGAATTGGCTTCACTGGTCTGGTCGCATTTTGAACCTGGTGCGCCTGAATTTATTTCAGAAACTCCCTATGAATACGATGTCCAAAAACGTATTCCAGATGTTTCCAAAGCACGCGAACTGCTTGGTTTTGAAGCAAAGGTTTCACTCGAAGACTCGGTGGAAGAAGTATGTAAATGGGTGGCGCAAGCAACCAAGGCAGGTCTATTTTGAGTCAAGTCGTTATTGTTGGCGCTGGCTATGTGGGTTTGACTTTGGGCGTTGCTTCGGCACGCGCTGGGCATGAAGTCTTTTTTGTAGACATCAATCCGGTCACAGTTTCCAAACTGAACCAGCGCATTTCAACTTTTTATGAAGCCGGTTTGCAAGAGAGTTTAGATACCCTCTTCTCACACCGCAAAGAAATTGCGTTCGCCAGCATGCGTGAATTGTCGCAATCCACTCAGCTGAGCGCTTCCATCTACATCATCAGTCTGGGAACTCCGCTGGGTCCTGATTCCCGTGCGCTGCTCGGCCCTGTTGAAGCTGTCACCCAAGAAGTGGCAAGCTATATGACCGAATCCGATCTGATCATTCTCAGGTCTACGGTTGCTGTGGGCACTTCCCGGCATTTGCTAAAACACATTCCTGCCATTACGAATCTGAGTTTTTGCCCGGAACGCACGATTGAAGGCAAGGCCTTGGAAGAGTTGTCGACATTGCCGCAGATCATCTCCGGCAATTCGCCCAGAGCTGAGGAAATGGCCCGAACCTATTTCAACTCAATCACACAAACGGTGATCAAAGCCGCCACTCTTGAAACAGCAGAACTCATCAAACTGGCATCCAACTCTTTCCGCGATTTGAATTTTGCATTCGCGAATTTACTGGCCTTGATTTCCAATCAACACAATGTCAATGTCAATGAACTTATTTCTTTGGCTAACTTCAGGTATGACCGAAATAAGATCGCGCACCCCGGGCTGGTTGGCGGACCCTGTCTTGAAAAGGATTCGTACATTCTTGCTGAAAGCTTTTCAGGAAAACACACAGAACTCTTATTAGATGCTCGCCATTTAAACGAGGCATTTCCGGCTCAAGCCATTGATTTCATCAAAGACAGTGGCTACAGCCCAAACACAAAAGTGTTGGTGTGCGGCGCTGCTTTCAAAGGCAAACCAGTGACCAGCGATACCAGAGGATCATTTGTTTTTGAAATTGTGCAAGGACTGATTGAGCTAGGCGTGCAAAATGACAATATCGTCATTTTGGATCCTAAAGTCAATGAATCGATCCATGGCATACAGGTGATCAACCAATATGAACAGCTCAACTCAACATTTGACTACATGATTCAGCTCACCAACCATGAGATGTTTGAATCAAGCGAGTTTGACAACTATGTCGTTGAATGCTGTCAGCAAATTATTTCGTTCTGGCCTAAAAACACATCTGTGAGCACATCAAATGCAAAGCACTTGTTCCTTGGCGGACTTCATTCAACCTAAATTCATGATGACATGATGAATAGAACACCTCGACTTGTGATTCTTCCGCCCCAGCACTTGGGTCATGAACTGCACGTAGGCCGCAGTATCGTGATCGACATGCTTGGCAGAGGTTTTCTTTCCACCCAACAGGGAGATGGTGTTGTTACGGGCCTGGCTGACCGGAAATTTTTATACGAAGCATTATTCGGCGCTGATCACGTATTTGATTTCAGTATTTTGCCGAGCATCGATAAATCCATCCATCGGCCCAAAGTCTTGTCCGAATATTTGAATATTTCCTCTTCTGACTTTCAACATA